>JARGFH010000006.1 GCA_029210695.1 Acidimicrobiia bacterium | reverse complement strand
GCTCTGACCAGGGCCTTTGCTAGTAGCGGGGGTAGGATTTGAACCTACGACCTTCGGGTTATGAGCCCGATTGTGGGAGTTACCCTGACCGAGGAAATCGCCCGAAACGCCTGTCCTGACTGGGTTTTTGCCTCTCAACGTTTCGCGTCGTTTCCCCTTCCATCCCACCCTCTCGCGGTATGGACGCGGTATGGAGCAGACGACGTGAAGATGTGCAGCGAGCGGTCACGTCAACGGAACTTGCTTCTCTTCGGACTGTTCACGGCGACCGTCGACCCACGTGAGTCGATACCGCGAATCCTCTGGCCCTGGTGACGCCAGCGAGAAGCCGACAGCGACATGCACGGACTCGCCCGGCTGCAACGAGTCCGCCTCGTGGTGGTCCTGGCCCTCTGCGCGATCCACTTCAACACGGCCACCGACGTCGACACCCCGACTACTTCTCACAGACCTTCGAGCGGTTCATGGCCAAGATGGACCTACCCCGAATCAGGCTCCACGACCTGACACACACGCACGCCATTCTCCTGCTCAAAGAGGGCGTCCCTCCCAAGGTGGTGAGCGGGCGCCTTGGTCGCTCAGCGGCGCCTTCACCATGCGGATCTACCAACATGTCCTTCCCGGCTGCGGGCCAACGCGGCCGCTACATTCGGTGACCTCGTGTTCTCGGAGAGGTGACCGCATGCTGAGCTACAGTGAGCCATCGTCTCGTGCGTCGGGCTCAGTCGGTCGTGCACCGCGTCAAGCCGAAACGGATGAAGCACGATCCGACCTGCCAACATGGGATGCCCGGCAAGCATGCCCAGGCACCAGCGACATTCATCGCTGCGGTGTTCGGGAATGGGAAAGTTGAGATGGATTTTCAGGACTACGTCGAACGAGCGTCCGCTACCGACAACCTCGGGACCGACGAGGAGGCCATCCGGATCGGCCTATTCGGGATCTCTGGCGAGGCGGGTTCGGTTGTGTCCGAGGCCAAGAAGTGGTTCCGCGACGGGGGCCCGCTACCCGGCCTGCAGGAGCGCGTGGGCGAGGAACTCGGAGACCTCCTGTGGTACATCGCCCTTGTTGCCCGACGGCTCGACATCGATCTGGCGGCGGTCGCCCAGCAGAATCTCACTAAGGCCGACGCGCTCTGGTCGGCTTCGATGCCACCCCTTCCCGAGTACGACGACCATCCTCACGAGCGTCAGAAGCTGCTCAGGCGGATGACAGTCCGGTTCGAGGAAGACCGGTCGGGCGATATCCCCCTCGTTCGTATGATCCCCGAGGGTGACCTCGCCGAGCGGGTCGCGCGCGAGCGTGAGCGCAAGGCCACGGTTCAACTAGGTGATGTGCTTGACGACAACGCCGCCGCTGGCGACGGCTACCGCTACCACGACATAATCCACCTCGCACATGCAACTGTCCTCGGATGGTCCCCAGTCCTGAGAGCACTCATGGGCGCAAAGCGGAAGGACGTGGGCGATCTCGACAGGGTTGAAGACGGTGCTCGCGCGATTGCCATCGAAGAGGGCCTTGCGGCGTTCGTGTTCAACTACCTCGAGCCGTTCGACTTCACGCCTGATGCCATTGGCTGGGATCTGTTCAAACATGTGCAACGAACGGTTCGCGGACTTGAAGTGGCGAGCCAGCCGGTTGTCGCGTGGCGGACCGCATACGCCCAAGCGTTCGCGATCTTCCCCCGGCTGCTAGAGGCTCGCGGCGGAGTCGTCGAGTGTGACCTAGACACTCGCGAACTCCGAATCGCCGACTGAGCTGGCGCAGAGGAGCGAAAGCTGAGCCACGGCGTCACCCGAACTCGGTCACCCAACACCCAGCCTCCCTGTGTCGACTGCCTCGTTGAGTCCCCACTTCGGCGGGAACCAAGCAGTGAGCGGCCCCGGCGCGGGGCGGTACCGCTGCTTGATCTTCTTCCCGGGCGCGTAGCGCGTGAGCTCCGGGAGGGCCACCCGCGTGTATTTGTCGACCTCGCAGAACAGGTTCTGAACATCAATGAGCTGAAGGTGCCTTCCCCACAAGCCGTCCCACACTAGGCCCCTAGCGGAGAACTCACTCTCTTGGCGCTCCCACGTCCATCGAAGGAGATCGTCATCCGACAATCCCCCAGAGTCTGAGAAACACTTGCGCAGCCCTCTGACGGCACCGGGCCCGGGTACGACAAATTCCGACTCGGAAAACGACAGGTGGTCCGAGTAGTTCAGATCAGTGACGAACTGGTAGGCGAGAAAGTTGCCAATTGATTCGTACCGACGGAGGACCAGATATGCGTCCGCCATGGATCGGGCCGACTGCACATCACCAGGCGCGCCGTCCAGCACCATCCGCCGAACGAGCTCCAGGTGGCGGACATACTTCGGTCCAGAAGCGGAGCGGGGCGGGGGCATAATGTACGCCGCCGAATAGACCGGCCTCTTTCCGGCGATTGACCCAACCGCTCTCGCTACGTGCCCGTCTCGGAGAGCCGCCCAGTCTGGCTCGCCGATCTCTTGTACGATGTGCTGCCAGGTGTCAATGCGGTTGAAGATCTTGAAGATCAGGGTTCGAACGAATGTGTCCAGCCAGTCCCACTCATCGCGGTATTGGACGTGGGTGATGAGGTGCTGGCTGACTCGGTCCGATGCCCTGTAGGCGTTGGTGAAACGGTTGGCCGCGATCACGGGGTTCTTGGTCAGCGGTTCACTGCATCCGGCCAGCCGGCGGTAGTACACCTGCTGTCGTTCCGCCGCGAATGACCAATAGCAGGCGAAACCCTTGGTCACTGTCGGCGGCCCAGCAGGCGACTGCCAATAGATCGATTTCCCGTCGAAGGCCATCGTCACACCGTAATGGCCGACGCGTCTGAGCCCAGTGATCCGGGCACCGCTAGCTCGATGCTCGAGAGAGACCTGCCACCACCAGCGATGCGATCTCGCCGGCGCGATGTGAAGCTGAGAGCCGCCGGAGTTCTTCTTGGTCAAGCCCAGCCGAGGTCGGGTCCCAATCAAGTGCTGTGGCTGTTTCGCCCAGCAGCTCAAGCGCATGGTCGATTCGCTCATCGGCGGGTTGCCGCGGGAAATCCCGAGGTGCCCATCGAAGGCCGTCGATCTGGAGCTCACGCGCAACTAGCGCGGCTGCGCCACCAAAGCCAGCTGAGACGAGGAGTCGCTGTCGAGCTTCGACGGCGACGACCGCCTCCTCGATGATCCCAGGCATCCTTCCAGCGAAGTCCGCGAGGCTTCCACCGAGGAGAACTCTCGCGTCCGTAATCGTGCCCATGAAGGTCCGCATTGCGCTGTACGCCTGTGCTGCGAGACCGTCCTCGAGAGGATCAGGCTCCACCGGCTTCGACCTGAGAATGTCCTCGACTTCGCTGCCATCTTCATCAAGGCAGACGACCCGACCCTTTGTTCCGAGTTCCCGATCGGTCGCATCGAGCTCATCGCGAGAGAGCTTTCGATGCTCGGGCGCTGCCAGGCACAGTGTTAGAACATCCCGGTCGCGACCGTAGCGGCGCACCTCGTGCATTAGATACTGCGTGAACCCCGAAGGCTTGATCCTGCCCCCATAGACAAGTGAGCCCCCAGCAATCAGTACAGCGCGAGCGATCTCCCCGACTGCGATCTCTGCATGGGCCGTGGACAGGCCGAGTCGCGGGAGATCGCCACTATCTGAGACGGAGATGCCGACCCGCATGCCGACCAGGGCGTCTCTCGAAATCAGCTCCGACGTCGACATCAGAGCTCTCCTCCTCCCCTGCTTGCATAGGTCCGCGGCGTGACGACGTCTATCGGAGCTTTGACTCCTGCTACCTGGAACAACTGATCGATGACGCCATTTTCGTCCGGTCCAAGGGGTGGGTCTGGGTGCATGATAAGTATTCGACCATCTGCCATTGCGCGCTCCTTGTTGGCGAGCAGCCAGGGGATAATCGTCGCGGGCTCTGGTGCGTGCAGCGGAGCCCAGTCGACTCCTCGTGAACTGAGTTCCGCCTCTTGAAGGCCCCAGACCGCTCGCCGCAGTGCTCCGTCAACCAGCAGGTTCAGTGCTTCTTCGATGCTGTGCGCGCTTGCGTCGTCGTCTCGGTGGTCGTAGCCCACTATCGGTACATGATCCATGAGGAAAGACCCACGTTCTTCGGATCGGCGGACCGCGTTGAGAGTCACGATTGGCATTCCCGCTTGCTTGGCGATAAGAAACTCGCGCTGGCACCACTCACGCCCGGCGTAAAGGTCGGTGCGTATCGCGAGCAGCGCGTTCGAAGCGGCGTTTGACCGGAGCTCGTGATCCCAGTCGGACCCGGCTTGAACGTCGGCAGCGTCGAAGTAGGCACGCAGATGCGTATTCGAGATCATGCTCCGGACCCGGGTCACGAGGTCATCGACGTAGTCGGGTTCCTCGTCTGGCGAATGCCGCTTGGTGTGACTGATGAACACCGTCAGCCGGTTCCCAAAGGGGTCGTTGACAAGTTGAGCAATTGCCTGCGAGAGCTCGCGACAGAGGGTGCCACGATCTTCGGCGCTCGCCCGATTGAGCTCCTGCAAGTCACCGAGTAGCTGTCCAATGGCCCCGTCAGCAGTCCCGTGCAGTCGGAGGGGGAAGACTCCGACCGGATTGCCAGGGGCATCGGCTGCCGCTCGCATGGTTTCGAGGTAGCGGCGCCAGTCTGAGGACTCGTCGTCGACCGCCCGGGCGAGGCGCGTGCCAATGATCGGAACGATGGCCGTCACCCGGGCGGACGGCAGGTCGTATGGCAGCGGCGTGTCGCAGGGCAGTGGTCTTGGGGCATCCGAGCCCGGTGCCCAAGGCGCGGAGCGCGCGTACACCTCGACAGCTCCCCCGATCAGTCCAGCGTACGGAGTCCCGTGAAAGTGCTCCAGCAGCCAACCGAGGATCGTCTCGCCCTCCGTGTCGCTTGGGTGCCAGACCAAATAGATCTCGAGAATCGGGGGGAGCATGCCACCATCGTACAAGTTCTGTCACACCCATTCCGTAGAGTTGCGGTTGAAGAGTCCCAGGAGGCCGCCTCATGAGCGAAGCCCACAACGTGTTCATCAGCCATCGCCATGAGGACGACGCGCGTGTTGCCGACTTCAAGGAGTTGCTGGACGGCAAGGGCGTACAGATCCGCGACGCCTCCATCACGAGCGACAACCCCAACGAGGCACGCGACCCCGACTATATCAAGACCCAGATCCTCGCACCTGGAATCCGATGGGCCGGCAAGGTCGTCGTGCTCATCACGCCGGACACGAAGAACCACGACTGGGTCGACTGGGAGGTCGAGTACGCCAACCAGCTCGACAAGCCGATAATCGGCGTCTGGGCGCCTGGGTCCGCCGGCTGCGAGGTTCCGGAACCCCTCGAGAGGTACGCGGACGCGATTGTTGGCTGGAACTCGGACAGCATTCTCGATGCCTTCGACGGCGCGCGGGCGTTCGAAGACTCGAGCGGTACGCCCCGGTCACCCCAGCCCGTCAACCGCGTCGGCTGCTAGCTGGTGGCCGATCTGTTCACCTACGTCGTGCGCTACGACATTGGCTTCGCACCCAATCCTTTCCATGGCGTGTGCACGCTCGCCACGTGTAAGCCCGGGATCCGGCGGGCCGCAAAGCCAGGTGACTGGGTCGCGGGTATCGGCTCAAGGCAAAAAGGCCAGAAGGGCCTCCTGGTGTTCGCTATGCGGGTCGACGAGGCGGTCTCGTACGACGAATACTGGAGCGACCCCAGGTTCGAGCGAAAGAAGCCGAATCGTGTTGGCAGCCTGAAGCAGCGGTACGGCGACAACATCTACCACCGCACGCCCGACGGAAAATCCTGGACTCAGGAAGACGGTCGGCACAGCCTTGAAGATGGCACCCCCAACATGGATCACGTCAGGCGGGACACGAGCGCTCCGCGCGTCCTGATCTCCGAGAATTTCGTGTACTACGGGGATCGAGCCATCGACATCCCAGCTGAGTTCCGCGATTGGGACGGCGACAACGTCTCTAGCAGCGTGCGCGGCTACCGGCGCAACTTCCCGGACGACCTACGCGAAGCCTTCACGACATGGCTTAGGTCAAAGGCCGGCGAGGGAATCGCTGGTGAACCGCTCGACTGGCGATAGCTCACGTGATCTAAGGTGAAACCAGGTCACTCTGATTGAAAGAAGGCCCGATGGTTGAGCGAAGTGTCTTCCTCACCTATCACCATGGCGACCAGGCCGAGGTGGAGACCTTCATCGACTCCTTCGAGGAGAACTTCAACGAGCTACGCGCGATCGGAGTATCCGACGAGGACGACTTCATCGACAGCAACGACACGGACTACGTATTGCGGCGAATCCGCGAGAACTACATCACTGGGACCTCCACGACGATCGCCCTCATCGGCCAGTGCACCTGGGCAAGGAGATACGTCGACTGGGAGGTCGCTGCAACCCTGCGGGACAACCCCAAGGACCCCCGCGGCGGACTTCTAGCGGTACAGCTCCCGAGCATCGACGGTCGAAGCGACATCGACCTCCCACCTCGTCTTGCGATGAACCGCGACTACAAGAGCCAAAGTGGCCGGGAAGAAGGCTACGCCTCCTACCACCGCCACCCATCGTCGGGGGCGACGCTCGCTCAGTGGGTGGAGGACGCGATCTGGCGTCGTGACCACCGCGATCCTGTGAGCGGTTCGACGTCCGATCTCAGGAAGAACAACAGTCCGTGTTGACCCTTACGCCTTTCGGATAGAGCGTGGTTCGCAACACAACCCGCACCCGTGTCAGCCCGGCGGAGCTGGCAGTTCCTGATTGTCTCCCATCCAGCGAGACTTCTGCTGGCTAGCCCCTCCGAACTCAGCGCGACGCCCAACAGCGGCTCAAAGGGCGTCCCGTTGCCCGAGGTAGGCGACGAAGCGCTGCATGATGAAGGCGAGAGGGACGCGCCCCCCAGGGATGTCGGTCGAGTCGCTGATCCAGTCACGCCCTGGGCGCTGCCGCTCGTCGGCGTCGAGCATGGCGAACCGTTCGAGGATCGCGCTTACCTTCGTGGAGGTATCGTCCATGGCGTACCGCTCGGTTAGGTCGACTGCCTGTTCAATCGGGAAGGGTTGCTGTGCGGTCGGCGGCATTACAACGAAGATCGGGCCCTCGAATTCCATAGCCTGGGCCACAACAGGTTCGCTCGCCCCAAAGGCCACAGTTGCCCACGGCAGCGCATGGCGGACGGCGTCACGAATGCTGCCCGGTGACCATTCCCTACCGCTTTCCGCGGCGCGTCGTCTCGGGACGAAGCTCCTCTGCTCGCCGGACCAGACAAAGAAGGTCGCCGCGCCGATCGACTCAAAGAGGTCGAATACCTGCATCTCCGCCCCGGCTTCGAGCCAGCGGTCGGCATAGACAGTGAGCATTCCCGCGCCCGTTCTGGGTCGCTCGCCGGTTTCCACGTACCTGGAGGGCATGTATTCGGCTGCAATCAGTCCCGCCAAAGCCACGAGCGAGGGTTCAGCTCCTACTGCCAAGCGGCCGCCGCCCGCGAAGACGGCCCGGACAAGGCTGATGATGGCTTCCTCAAGGAATTCTGAATCGTCGTCGGGTGAAGCCGCCAGGAACACACTCGCGCCATGTAGCTTGCCTTCCTCGGGGTCCCAGGGTCGCCAGTAGACGGTCACAGCTTGCTCCCGGCCGCGATCAGATCAGCGAGTTCACTCAAGCCCGTGACATCGAAGTGGCTCACGTCGGCCTTCTCCGCGAGCCAGCCGAGCTTGCTTCGGCGCCCGCCACCGAGTCCAGCGACAGGACTGACAACGGCGGGATCACGTCCCGAACCGGCGACACGGCGCTCCGTCCGGTAGAACTGCTCGAGCTGGGCAGGTCTCGGCGAAAGGCTGATCGCATATGATCGAGATATCGAGGTCACATCAAGCCCTTCGGCGGATAGGTGAATATCCGCCGGTACAACCCCCGACGAGATCAACGACCACAGGGCGGAGAGGCGTAGAAGCCGCTCCCGGCGGTTGATGGCGGCCGCGTGCGCGGTGCGTACACGATCGACAACCTGGGCCCTGCCCTGCTTGGTCAGATGGAGATCCCGATGAACAAACGAACCCCGCACCTCGCCTTTGCTCAACGTCAACCGCTGACGGCTCGGAACCGGCGCATAGCCAGCGTCGGGAGCGTGCAATGCCAACAGCCCAAGCAGGTGCTTTGCGCTGAAGCCAACCTCCATGCGTACCCAGGGCGACGTGGCGATGAGCGGTGACTCGACAACAACCACCATTGCCTTATCCGCCAGTTCCTCAAACAGGCGAACCTCGAAGTCCACGCCTGGGTCAAGGCGGAAGCGATCCAGGAAGACATCGAACCCAGCGTGCGCGAGCGCATCGAAGACGCTGTCGGCGAGGGACGAACCATCCTCCGTCTTGTAGCTGATGAACACCCTGTTCTCGGTGGGTGCTATGCCGGCGGCCCCAAGTACATCGAGGACTGACTCGCCGATATTGGCGTCGAAGCGTGAAGCATTCAGGTGTTGAATCGAAGGCGGGAGCACGGCGTATGGATCGAGGCCGGATTTGAGGACGGGCAGTACCGCGTACCGGCCCGGCCTTCCCAGCCAGTCTGTAAGCTCCAGCACAGCGCTGACATCCGGGGTGGTAGCCCCGACCCAGACCAACAGTCGAAGGCAGTCCCACTCGCCCTCGGCCCCGCAATGAAGCTCACGCATGACCCCGCCGCAGGGAACACGCGGTTGAGCGGCGACAGGTTGCAAGGTGAGAAACTCGGTGCGCAGCGCGGCTGCGAGATCGCCAGCGAGGGTGTCGGCTGTTGAGGACCCTTCCGATACCACCACGATCCACGCGGGTCGCACCAAGCGAGTTCCGGCGAAGCCCTCACATGTCGAATTGCCCCCCACTCTCGTGTGCATGATGACTTCGAACGAATCGAGAGCGGACACGGTCCCTAGCACGAGACGCTCACCCGAGCGTACACGCCAGCACCGGGCGAAATGGCTGGCATTGGACATCGACAACGTGGCTGTGCTCCTCGTTGTGTCGACGTTGAATGCCAAGATCAGTCTTTCTGGCTCGCTGCCCCCGGGTTGTTCGACGCCGGATGTCGCAGAGTGCTCTCAACTGTGTGGCCTGCATGGACAAGACGAAGAACGAATCCGGAGGCCGGCGACGATGTTGAGCAGGGTCGAACAGGACCTCGTCCCACGCTGAGAGCCACTGACGCACTCGAAGCGCGGCGATCTCGGGGCGTCGTTGGGGTGGCATCTGGCAACTCTACCGCCCGATGCCTTGCGGCGTTGCCAATCGTTTGTGCTACACGCAGCGTGCGGACCGCCATCGGACGTGCGACCACGGACGCGTCCGGAACCCGAAGGCTATTCGGCCGGATTCGTCGCTTGGACTGCGTCTGCTGATCGGAACAGCATCCGAACAGCGGGCGCTCTCTTATGCCGACGCTCCTGACGTTCGACGAGCTGGGAGGATCCGCTCAGGTCGGACAGGTCATCAGGCCGCCCATTTCTTGATCAGATCCTGAATGACCAGTTTCGGAACGTAACACTCGTATGAGAGGGCTGCTGACACTCGGCTGACAGGGTCCGCGCGGACGCTCCACCTCGTGAGCGCACGAGAGGAGCAGGCGGTGGGTCCAAGACCCCCGACGAGGGCGGCTGACAGCGAGTTGGTTCGCCGGCTTGATGCTGAGTGGCGTGTGCTTGCACCTTCGCGACTGTTGAGGGATCGTCTTCGGGCCTGGGAAGCCCAGGACCATCGGCTTTCGTTCGATGACGGCGACCAGCTCGTGGCCGCCGCGCAGCGGCGTGACGTGGCGAGCTGGGCGGAGCGAGATCAGGTCCTTACCGCCCTGCTCGAACGAGCCTCTGACGACGCCCTGGCCAAACGGATCGCGCTTCAGGTGGTGCTTCCGGGGTTGAAGAGCTTGGTGAACGGCATCCGTGGCTGGGACGTTGAGGAGCGCGCCGCCCGCATAGTGGCCGCGGCGTTGGACGTGATCTCTTGGTGTGCCACTGAGCCAGCTGGTACGCCACCGAGCTTCCGGATCTACACGAACACGAGACGCCGGGTTCTGCGGTCGGCGGTCCGCGCCCGAACGGAGCCGGTCACATTCGTCGACGACTACTCCGGCCTCGATACCGGCGCGGACACCACAGAGGGCATGGCCGAAGCCCAGCGGTTTGACCAACTGGTCGAGTGGGTGCAACAGCGCGGAGCTGTTCGCGAGGACGCGGCCCGCCTGGTCGTGATGACCCGAGCTGCCGGTTTCTCCATGGACGAACTGGCAGCCGCCGAGAACGTCAGTCCGCAGACGCTCCGCCAACGCCGTCTCCGGACAGAGCGTCGGGTGCGCCAAAGCCTGACCCTCGCCCGATGACCCACATGGCACCCAGTAGCGCGTCGCGTTGCGCTCCCCTGCCTGCCCCTTACGTCAACAACCGGCCAACACGACCGACCCAGATGACCGAATCAACGGAGGAGACCATGGAAGCCTTTTCGCCACCGCAACCCAACCACGGGCGACTCGACCCCGAAATCGCGCACGAGGGGGACGTTCGCACCCTGACCGATGCTGAGCTAGAGGCCCAGATCAGGGTCGGATGGGACACCTGGTGTGATCTGCTTGACGACCTTCTGAACACTGGTGGGATGTTGCCGTCCCGCCGACTGGCGGGTCGGGTGGTGGGGTTCTTCGAGGATTCGTATTGGTGCGCCGAGGATGCCCGGGTCGAGGCTCTGCGTCGGGAAGCCATCTCACGGCGCCCGCAGCGGCGCGGTGGGGCGGACCGGTCGAGGGGGATCCGATGACGCCCGCGGCGAGCGAAGGAGTGTTCGGTGGCGAAGGCGGCTCGCGTCGAAGCTGGAACCCGACTCTGACCATTCGGGTCGTGCACATCGTCTTGTGGCTGCTGGTGATCTCCGGCCCTGTGGCGGCTCTCCTGGTGGCGAACCAAGTGTCGTCGATCGGTGACCGCCTTGATGCTCTCGGCGTAGCGGCCGGCGTAGAAGTGCCGCCCGACACGTCTGGGGTGGAGGGTTTCGCCGAGTTGTTCATCGCCGCCTACCTCGCCGCCGGTGAGGACTCGGCTGAGGACCCCAACTCATTCCTCGACGGCGACTCACCGAAACGCGTCGAGACCGGATCGTGGTCGGTCACGAGAACGACGAGCCTGGGAGCGGTGGAGGTCGCTCCCGGCTACTTCGCGGTGACGGTGGCTGCCGAAGTGGTTGCCGCCGATGCCGACTCCGAGGGACAGCCAGTGTGGGTTCCGGTCGGGACCCGCTTCTACTCGGTTGGCGTCGCCGAAACCGACTCAGGATGGGCGATCGTCGGTCTCCCCTCACTCATCCCGGCGCCCGCCGGGGCGCCTGTCCCGGAGTTGTTGATTGATCGCCGCGGCGGGCTCGACGCGAACCCTGGTCTGGAGGAGATGCTGGTTCGTTTCCTGGCGGCCTATGTGGCCGGTGATGGGGAGCTTGCCCGGTACACGTCCCCGTCCTCGCCCATCGTCGCGGTCCGACCACCACCGTTCATCGGCGTGGAGATCCTCGAAGCGGGGCTGGTCGAAACGTCGGACGGTGTCACCGAGGTGGCCGTCTTGGTCCGGGCGACGGACGGTGCCGGTCGGGCCCAGGTTCTCGAATACACCCTGGTGGTCGAACAGCGGGATGGCCGCTGGGAGGTCTCCCACCTGCTGGCGGTACCACCACTCGCATCGTCGGAAACCAACTGAGAGGAAGAAAGCAATGATTGATACAGCAGAGACTCTGGTCGGGAACCTGACCAGCCTTGCGATCGGGGCGGCGGTGCTGATCGCCATCGGGATGATCTTGTGGTCGTGGCTGGTGAAGCGGACCGTTTCGGCGGTGATCGGGGTGATCATCCTGGCCGCCATCGTCCTGTTCGCCATCAACGCCACCGACTGGCTGCAGAACAAGGTCGCCGAGGATGTCGGTGCCCTGGCACCGGCCGCCCAAACGGTGGTCGTGACCTTCGACGGATCGGTGTAGGTGCCGGCGATGGACGTCGACGTCTACTCCTCGTACACCCAGGCGCTGCGTCATCCGGTGATCATCGGCCATGTCGCCGGGTGGCGGCTCCCGTGGGCGATGTCGGCTTCGCAGTTGGGTGCAGTGGCGGGAATGAGCGGGCTGTTGTTGGTGGCCCGACCAGTGTGGGCGCACCTGGGAGCGGTCGGGAACCTGGTGGTATTCACGGTGCTGGTTGCCGGGGCGGGGTGGGCGGTGAGGCATTGGAGGATCGAGGGCCGCTCCCCGTTCCTGGTGGCCGCCGGCGTCGCCACCGTGCTCCTGTCCCCAGCATCCCGACATGGGTTGCGCAACGGCGCGCCCGTCCTCCGACCACGACCGACCCGCGGCAATCAGGTCGGTGTCGTGATCGGACCCGTCCCAGCGAGCCGCGGGAGGCGGGCTGATGGGTAACCCGATTCCGGTCCGCGGCATCACCGGTCATCTGGTGTGGGGTGCCGACGGGGCCGTCTGGGCGTGTTTCGAGACCGAGCCATTCCCGTATCCACACCGTTCGGTTCGCGACGCCCAACAGACCCACGCCCGTACCACCGCCGCCCTGCTGGCCCTGCCCACTCATTCGCTGATCCTGTCGATCGCCAACAGCCTCTCCCGTGACGAACTCGAACGCCGGATCGGCGGCAGTGATGACCTGGGGCGAGCACCCGGCTGGGCAGCCACGGCGCGCCGGACGGCGAGTCGGCTCGCTTCGGAGTCGGTGTACGAACGCCGCTGGTTCCTCGCCGTCGGACTCCCCGACACCGGAGCCGGCCGGCGGATGACGGATCGGGTCCGGGCGGCGGCGTCACAGGTCGGGTCCACGTTTGGTGCAGCTCCCCAGCCGGCCGGGCGAGGTCGAGTGGCAGTGGCGGCGGCCCAAGCGGCGTCTCTGGCGGACCAGTTGTCCCAGCATCTGCGTCTCCGGCCCCTCGACCCAGCAGAGGTACGCTGGGTCTACCAACGAGCGGTGTTGCGCGGGCTGGTCGACCCGCCCCTCCCCAATGACCACATCGTGGATCGGGTGTCGGTGGTGAGGTTGGACCGTGACGCCGTCTACCACGAGGGCGGCCGACGCACCGACCCCGAACGACCATCTCATTGGCGGTACCTGTCCGTCGAACACCCAGACTACGGAACCGGCCATCAAGCGTTCTCGTGTCTGGCCGAGACCCCTGCGGCATGGACCTTCCCGTACGGGTCCGGGGAGTGGCTGTGGCATCTCGACGATCAACTCCCCTACCCGGTCGACTGGGCGGTGCGGATCGAACGGGTCGACAACCAGACCGCACGGCGGCGAGCGTTGCGAGCCAAACGGAACCTGGTCGGCCAACTTGTCGAACCGGGCGGCGACCCGGCGGGGCCGGCCACCACCCTCGCAGCGGCCACCGACGCCGTCGATGAGCATCGGGCCCGCCTCGAATCGAATCCGGCGCTCCCCGCACTCCGGGCCACCACCATCGTCGCCGTCGCCCACCGGAACCTCGGCGAGGTGGAACGGAGGGTGGCGATCCTGGAGTCGGCGTTTCGGGCGGCCGAGTTCAACTTCTACCGACCCACCGGCGCCCAACTGGCCTGTTTCACCGCCATGCTCCCCGGAGCACCAGTCTCACCGGTGGTACGGGAGTACGCCCAGGACCTCCTGCCCGACGGGTTGGCGTCGGCGATGCCGTTCGCCGGCTCCGGTGTCGGCGACCCCGGTGGCATGCTCCTCGGGTTCTCCCTCGACGGGCTCAACGCCCGCCCGGTGTTCTGTGATCCTTCCTATGGGCCACGGGATCTCAACCGGTCGGGTTCGCTCGCCGCGATCGGCGAACTCGGCTCGGGAAAGAGTTACCTGGCCAAAACGTTGGCTCTCAACACGGTGGCGATGGGCGGCCAGGTGGTTGTGGTCGACCGCACCGAACAGGGTGAGTACAGCCAGCTCGCCGGGGTGATTCCGGGTACCGGCCAGGTGGTGGAGATCTCAGCGGACGCCACCGTGAGTCTCGACCCGTTCGTAGTGTTCGACACCGACGAGCTGCGACTCCGCTACGGGGTCGGGTTCATCACCCTGCTCACCGCCACCCCACCCGGGTCGACCGCCGGCACCCTGTGCTACCGGGCGGCACAACACACCCTGGAACAAGCCGCCGAAACCGGGGACCCGGCCCGTCTTCGTGACGTGATCGACCACCTCGAAACATCCGGGGGTGCGGGTGGTGAGGTGGCGGACAAGCTTCGGGCCCTTTCGGAGATCTCCTATGGGCGGCTGGTGTTCGGCGACCCGGGCCCGGCCGTCGACCTCAACGGCGACTACGTGTGCTTCCACCTCCCCGGCCTCCGCCTCCCCCGCCGAGACGCAGCGCGGGATGAGCAGTTGGCAGAGGAGCTGTTGGGTCAGGCGATCCTCTACCTGGTAGCCGCGTTCTCCCGCCGGGTGCTGTTCCGGCACCCCGACCGGTTCGCCGCCCTGCTCCTCGACGAGGCCCACGCTCTCACTGCGAGTGCGCAGGGTCACGGGTTGGTGATGGACCTGATCCGTGACGGCCGCAAACACTTCGCAGCGGTATGGGCGTTCAGCCAGCTTCCCTCAGACCTCACCGGCGGGGCCGACACCGACGACATCGACACGCTGCTGGGCTACCGGGTCGTGTTTCGCCAGTCCCCCGGAACCGCCGCCGACGCCCTCGGTTTCCTCGGCTCGGACGGCCGTGACGACAACGTCGAAACGGTCACCTCCCTCCGGACCGGTGAATGCTTGATGCGTGACCCGGCGGGACGGTTCGGACTGGTCCGGATCGCCGCACCCGACGACCTCGACGTTACCAACGCCTTGTCCACCACCCCCGGCGCCAGCCGGGTGACGGTCGGACCCTGGCCGTCCCTCGACCACCACCAGAATTCGGCGCCGGTCGCCGGCGGGGAAGCGCCGTGACCCGTGGCCAGGACACCGCCAGGCGCGGTCGCCGGTCACAGGTATTGGACGGGTGGGGATGGGTTTTCATGTGGCTGGTCGCAGTCGTCGTCGTCGCCGGAATCGTGTCGGCACCCCCCGCACACGCCCAAACCGGACCGGCCCCGGGCGTCGAGTTGGGTGAGGAGCTGTACCCGCCCACCGACTACCCCACCAGCGAGACGAATGGGATTGTTGGGATCGGCCGCTACGACATCGGCTGTTCCAACGCCGGGTTCGTAGGCGACGTCGCCTGCGTGACGATCGGGACCGCCACCGACCTGGTCTTCTCGATCGCCAAGCTACTGGTGGCAGTGGCGATCTGGCTGTTGGAGACCGCGGCCGGGTTCGTCATCGAAGCAGCGTTGACCGACGCCGCCACCACCGTCGCCGACCTCCTCGACGGTCGGGTGCTCGGGCCGATGCGACTGTCACACCTCGGCCTGGTCGTCTCCGCGCTGTACATGGGCTTCCAGTTCCTGCGGGGGAGGGTCGGTGCGGGTGCGGGAGAGTTCGCGGTGACGCTCATCGTGTTCGCCGTTCTCGTCTCGATCTCTACCGGGTCGGGGTTCGGCGGCGCAGTCACTGCAACGATGCAGGTTGCCGGTGGGATCTCAGCTGAGATCGTCTCCCTCGCCGCCGACACCGACCAAGGAGGCGACATCTCCGACCGGGTTGGTGCGGCGTTGATGGCCGGGTTCGTCCGGGACCCCTACGACACCATCAACTGGGGCCAGCCCCTCCCCCCAGGTTCATGTGCCGACGCTCGTAACCAGGCGTTGGCGTCTGGACCTCACAGCTTCGACGACACCCCCCGCCAACTCATGGAGGCCGCCGGTTGCGAAACCAACGCCTCATTCAACGCCGAAGCGTCGGTGAGCCGGCTGGTCGGGTCGCTGCTCTACCTGGTGGTCGCCGCCGCCGCCCTCGCCCTGTTCGTCATCACCGCCTTCACCCTGGTCGTCGCCAAAGGCCTCGCCCTGTTCCTCATCGCCCTCCTCCCCATCGCGCTGTACGCCGGGCTGTTCCCCGGCGCAGGACGGTCACTTCTCTGGCATTGGGTGGCCGCCCTGGTGCGGGTGGTCGCCCTCGTAATCGTGATGGGCGTCTTCTTGGCGCTGCTGGTCACCGGCCTCAACGGGCTGTTGAGTGTGGCCGGCGGTATGTGGACCAGGTTCCTGCTGGTGATCTTCTTCATGGCCGTCATGGCCGTTGGACGACGCCAGCTGCTCGACATCTCCGCCCGGTTCGCCGACTCCACCCTGGCCCGCCTCGAAGGCAACCGCATCGGCGGCTCACACGGCGCCACCTGGATCCGTCCCTACCAATCCGGCGGTCTCACCGGCCTCGGCGTCACCCACACCGTCAGAGAAGCCGCCGCCGAAGTCCCCAACCTGCCCCACAAGAAGCCCCAGCCGCCACCAGGGCTCGCCGCCGCCGCATGGCAACAGGCCAGTAGGAGGACCCCGGCATGAGCTTCCAACTCGTCGCCAAGGCCGCCACCCACCTCGCCAAGAAGAAACTGGCCGACAAACTCGCTGAACACAACCGCGGGTCTGGCCTGTGGCGGGTCATCATCGTCGTTGGGATCGTCACCGCCCCGCTCGGCTTGGTCATCCTCATCGTGATGCTGGGGGTCGCGGCTGTGGTCGCCGGCTCACCGGCGGCCGCCGCTGGTGGGGCTCTCGGCATCCCACCGGTGGTGTTCTCCGCCTACATCGCCGCCGAAACCAACGCCGCCTCGGTCGCAGAGGGTTGTGTGGTTGACTGGCCGGTCGTCGCCGGGATCTGGAAGGTCGAATCCAACCACGCCACGCACGGTGGACGCACCGTCGACCCCTCCGGGCAGGTGACCCCTCCCCTCTATGGGATCACCCTCGACGGCTCCCACCCCGGTACCGCCGTCATACCCGACACCGACGATGGCCTACTCGACGGCGACCCGACCTGGGACCGGGCCGTCGGACCAGCCCAGTTCCTCCCCGGCTCATGGCGAGCCTACGGACAGGACGGCAACGGTGACGGCGTCGCCGACCCACACAACGTGTTCGACGCCTCCCTCGGCACCGTTGCTCACCTCTGTCTCACCCGCCCCGGCGACTACACCAACCCGACCGACCTCGAAGCCGCATTACGCCGCTACAACAATTCAGCCGAATACGTCGCCACCGTGACCGGGTGGGTCGACTACTACCGGACCTTCCGGTTCACCCAAGGTGCCATCACCGCCGACGGCGTCTACGTCTTCCCCCTCCCGGTCGACTCGGTCACCGTCGAGATGATCCGCCGCAGCCACCACGACTACCCCGCCTCCGACCTTGGTGTCCCCGAATCCACCCCGGTCTACGCCGCCCACCCCGGCACCGTCACAGGCGTCTACCGGCCGTGCGCCACCTGCAAATGCGGCTGGGGAGTCACCGTCACCGGTCTCGACAACCACCGCTACACCTACTGCCACGGCACCGGGGTCGCCGTCCAACCCGGAACCGAAGTGACCGCAGGCCAACTGATCATGACGTCGGGCAACACCGGCAACTCGGCCAGCCCCCACCTCCACTTCCAGATCCGCAACCCGAACGGCGCCCTGCTCTGCCCCCAGGAACCTCTCGAGGCCTGGTGGACCGGCATCGGACTCAGCCCCGTCACCGCCGCCACCAGCGGCTGCACCCACTAAAGGAGCCACACCATGCCAAGTCATCCCGCCCCAACCGACATCCTCACCAGGGAACGGATCGGGAACGCCCTCACCGCCCTCACCGACCCAGACCGAGGGATCACCGACCCATCCCTCCACCTAGAGGCGGACGAAAGGGACCGGATCACACAAGCACTCCAGTCCTCGTCACATCCCCTTTCTGGCTTCGCCGCGACCGTCATCAACCAATGGGACCAACTCGCAGCCGACGACCGCGTCGCAGGCCTCCTCCTCACCGCCGAAATCGTCAACAGCCCACGGCATCGGTCACTCGACACCCCGACCGGACGAGGACTCGAACGATGAACTCCAACGACACCTGCCGAAGCTGCGACACGTCGGCTCGCCTCACACCTCAGGGTCTCTGCGAGCCGTGTCGGAACGAGTTGCGGTTCATAGTCCGACCCGCCGCCCACCGCGAGACCTACCGGCGCCGTGTCGCCGCCGAAGCCGGCATCCGCGAGGAGATGGAACGTCTCGGCGTGGTCATCATCAGCAGCGTCCCCGACGACAACAGCCTGTGGATCTGTGACCTGTGTAACAGCCAGATCCCCGTCGACGACGAATACACGCTCATCCCGCTGCTCGGCAGCCACGCCCTCTGCACACCCTGTGTCACCACGATCCCCTACTGGCCCGACGCCTGGACCCAACCCACCCCGCGTGCCTGCCGATGCGGCGCCTGTCAAATCCCGCTCCTCCGCGCCCTCGACACCGACCACCGCCGGCCACACCGAGAGACCCGGCAAGGTGGCATCGGCCGATGACCCACCCGGCATCTGCCAACCCCGACGGCGAAAAGGTTCTGACCATCGTCACCGCCGCCGTGGTAGCGGCGTGCGCGGTGGTGTGGGCCGCCGGCCAGGTCGCTGCCCGTCTCTGGAGCGGCACGTGGCTGCCCGTTCCTCTCTCCGAGGGCCCTCTCATCGTTTGGAGACTCCTCACCAATCCGGCCAGACCCAACGAATCCTGGCCACCCGCCGTCACCCACCTGCTTCCGGCGCCGCTCCCCTATTACGCCGCTCTCACCGTTCTCGTCGCCGTCCTGGCCGCCGTCGGCGCGGTCGGCTACCGCTGGCACGACCGGCATCGAAACTCGTCAGATGGAGATTCCGCCCGATGGGCCAAACCCGGCGACCTCAAACCTCTCCTCGTCCGCAGACCCCAACCCGGACGCCTCACCCTCGGCACCGTCCAGCGAAGACTCGTCGCCACCGAAGCCCAACACTCCGTCGCCGTGATCGGACCAGCCGGCACCGGAAAGACCACCGGTTTCGCCATCCCCGCCCTCCTCGAATGGGACGGACCCGTCATCGCCACCTCCGTCAAAGGCGACCTCCTCGAACACACCATCAACCAGCGTCGCTCCGTCGGCGAAACCTGGGTATTCGACCCGGTCGGATCGACAGACGAACCCTCCGCCGGCTGGTCACCGCTCCACTCAGCCCACGACTGGCAGGGAGCCCTACGCATGGCCGCCTGGCTCGCCTCCACCGCCCGAGCCGGAGAACGAGGCGGACTCCAAGACTCCGACTTCTGGTACGCCGTCGCCCAGAAACTCCTCGCACCCCTCCTCTACGCCGCCGCCACCAGCAGCGCCGGCATGGCCGACGTCATCCGCTGGGTCGACCTCCAAGACGAACAAGAACCCCTCCAAGCCCTCCACCAGGCGAAAGAGATCGACGCCCTCCAAGCATTCGCCGCGTCGATCAACCGGGAAGAACGCACCCGGTCCTCCGCCTACACCACAGCCGAAACCGTCCTCGCCGCCTTCTCAGACCCCGGAGTCCTCGCCACCACGATCCGCCAACCAATCATCGACCCCGACCGGCTCCTCGACGGCGGCAACCACACCCTCTACATCTGTGGGCCCCTCCACGAACAAGCCCGCCTCCGGCCACTGTTCACCGCCCTCATCGAACAGATAGTCGCCCGGGTCTACGACCGCGCCAACCGGGCCAGCAGCCGACTCACCAAACCCCTCCTGCTGGTCATCGACGAGGCCGCCAACATCGCCCCCCTCCCCGACCTCGCCCAACTCGCCTCCACCGCCCGCGGGGTGGGGATCCAACTCGTCACCGTCTGGCAAGACTTCGCCCAGATCCAGGCCCGCTACGGCACCTTCGCCCAAACCGTCATCAACAACCACCGGGCCAAGGTCGTCCTCGCCGGCATCTCCGACACCCCAACCCTCGACTACATCAGCCGACTCATCGGCGACGAAACCACCCTCGAGAACTCCCGCACCCGCAACGCAGACGGACGAGAGAGCGTCACCGAATCCACCCGGCATCGACCCCTCGCCACCACCGCCGACCTCCGCCGCTCTAACACCGGCACCGGTGTCCTCGTCTACGGGAACTTTCACCCAGCTCGTCTCCACCTCCGGCCCTGGTACGGAAGCCGGAGAGGGCGATGGAGCTGGGTGCCACGTTGACTTCGAGTAGACGTCTCATCAGCTGCAAGCAACCAGCGCAGGTCAGCATGCATAATCCGCACGATCCTCCATCACGCGGGTAGAGGTCGTCCGTAGCGCGTGGCTCGGCGATCGAACGCCTCGATTCCGCCTTCCAGGTGCTCCAGAGCGAGGTCCCGAATGCGGCGATCGAATAGGGATCCGCTGTACGGGCTTCCGTCATCGGCTCCCTCCAAGGCCGTCACGCTTTCCATGTCGCTGGCAACTACAAGGTTGGCGTCGTGACTGACGACGATGAATTGTCTGATTGCACGCTGCTCGCGCAGAGTTGGTACAAGGCTGTCATAGACGGCGCGGGTCGGGACTGCGTCCTCCGGTTGGTCCGTGACAACCGGAAGCTCGGATGCCGCGAACGAGATCTCCTTGATGGCCAGGGCGCGCAGCCCTTCCGTCAGCTCATTGAACGACGCTGTGTCGGCGCCGCTGCCACCCTTCTTTCGGAGATCAAGGCCGTCTCCGGGCCACGTCGTCGCAAGCCTCGCCAGATCCTGGTGGCGCTCACGCTCCATCGCTTGGCTAACCAGTCTCTCCTGGTCCGATGCGTCGTCGGTGTCCGTCAATCGACCTTGTGCGAGCCGTACTGCTTGTTCAAGTAGCGCTGGCCGGTCAAGCTCCTCCCGTATCTTCTTCCGGGTCTCAGGCCGCATGTACGTCCCGATCTTCAGATCATTGATAATCTCATCAAGACGGCCCGCGGCGCCCTCGCCGTCGATCAGGGCGAAGAAGGTGCGCATCGAGGCATTGACCCGGGTGCAAGCCTCCTTGCGAACCCGGGTTAGCGCGGATCGCAGCTCCGCGGCACGCTGGATGAGATTGCGAAGGTTCACAAGATCAGCGTCCAGAGCCTCTTCGAGTTCGCGACGCTGTTCATCCAGCTCCTCCATTTCGTGTAGACGATCTCGGAGTCGCTTCAGCTCGATCTCCACTTCCGATCCTTCACTGAAGCCGGCCTCGGCAAGCTTCGCCACCACGTCCCGACTCATGGCCTCGAAGTCAGCTGATCTCTCATCCAGTGAACTCAGCATCAACTCGGCGTGGCGGGCTATCAGCTCGCGAGCCTCCCGTTCATAGGCCTCAATGGCAGCGGTGAGCCGATCGCCGGGGACCAGCGGAGCCAGCGTTTCGTGGCCAGCAACGCCGTCAGGCACTCGGGGTACGTCCGGACTTGGTGGCTCGGCTTCATCACGCCACATTTCGAGGCGCTCCCGTGTGCTGGCGCGCCACCGACCAACCCGGGAGGTCGCCGTGGCAGTCTGTGCGACTTCCTCTGTGCCGGCCAAGTTCTGCAGCCGGTTACGCGTTGCTGCCAGCCCATCCTCAGTGTTGCCGATGAGCCCGGCCAGACGACGGATCTCTTTGGCATCAGCGACGAGCCTCACGAACAGATCGACAACCTCACCTTGTACCTCCGATAGGCTGATCTTCATAGAGGCAGCATCGGGGCAGTGCACGTCGAGCAGTCGAATGCTCGGCCGTGGCTCGTGCGCACGTCGGGTCAATTCAGTCTGGCTGAACACAATCGGCTGAAATGGGGGGTCGGGGCTTTCGGCACCTCCCACCGTTCGCGTGATAGTGGTCGGTCCGTCGGCTGTGCGTAGCCGTACGGATATGATCGTCCCGGCCGGTAGGCACTTCGCCATTCGGTTCTTCGTGATGGCCTCGACCTCGTCTAGGTCACAGGCGATACCGAACGCGAACTTCAGCGCGTCGATGAGCAGCGACTTCCCAGAGTTTGGTGGGCCGATGACGGCGTTGGTTCGTTCGCAGAAGGCGAACACATGCCCTTCGTGCATGCCGCCGTCAAACTCGACCGCCTCGATAACCCATGTTGGCGGTGGATCGGGCTGTTCGTACCTGACGGAAGCCTCAGGCAGAGCCAGAGCGTGATGGAACGCCGCCGCCGACAGCTCAGGAAGGTAAAGCCACTGCCCAACATCTCTGCGGTTTTCCGGATCATGAGCGTCTGAACCGCGCAGGAGGGTCATGTGCGGTCCCTGTTTCACGCCAGTGCGGACCCACTCGGCGAATACCTCGTCACGGGCCACCTCTAGAGCATCTAGCTGACCGGCGTACCGAAGTTGCCGTTCGATACTCAACGAATTCGGAGAGCCGAGCAGCTGACCGTCCATATCGACGTGGGCTCCGATGACCACGATGGCCGAGGCGAAGGGCTGCCCAGTGCTGCAATTCTCAGAGAGCGCCTCAAACAGCCGAAGCAGATCGACCTGCTCTCCGGGCCTCGCGCCTACTCGGGTGAGAAGCTCCTCGACGATCGCCAGGCCCCCATCACCGGGCCCAAGAGCGATGATGTGCCCTCTGTCAGTAGTGAGTTCGACACCGGGAACTACGTGGACGACGTCGCCGGCGGCAGCCACGACGTCAGCCACGCGATCGCACGTGTCGTGGTCAGTGACTGCGATGACGTCGATGCCCACATCAGCACAGGACGCGACGAAGTGATCTGGGTCCCACTCTGTGTCGCAGGTTTCATTTGGGAATGTATGGTTGTGCAGATCAACGCGGCGCCACATGCTGACTTCCTGGGATCGACGTTGCCGCGTACATGTCCGTGATTATGACCGCTGCCAATTTGTCACCCGAGCGTCTCCCTCCCATGGGTAGGCGTCCGGTTCGATAGATGAGATTCACCCGGTAGCTCGACTTTCCTCGAGCGCGCCCTTCATCTCCTGAGCGGTGATGAATCGATCACTGCGAGCTGGTGCGCACGCCTTGACGAGGAACTTCGCCAGGTCGGCGCTGAGATCAGGGCGGACCGACCGTGGATCTCGAACTGCTTCGCCAACCATGGGCTTGCCACCGGGGTACGGGTGCTCTCCGTTGCAGAGCAGCTCGTACAAGACGACTCCGACGGCGAACAAATCCGTCGTCACGTCCCACCGGGTGTAGTCGGCATCCGGGGCCTGATACGGGGGTGTCCCCGACAGGGTCTTCACGGGGTCACCGACTCGGGATGCGATGTTGAAGTCGAGCAGCTTGGCTCCTTGGCGGGTGAGGATGATGTTCAGGGGCTTGATGTCTCGGTGGACGAGGCCGTGCTCTTGCAGCTCCTGCATCTCGTAGTACTCGTCCTGAGACAGCTCACCGCCCCGGCGCTTCTCCTCAAGCTCTGAGAGACGGACGGCGTCGGGGTGAATGGCCACCAGCGCATCGAGCACGTCGAGTGCCACGTCGATCGCCTCTCGATCCCGAAGGTGTCGGTCGCCCGACGTGTACTCCTCCAGTGACTCGCCGTCGATGAACTCCGAAACGAGGTACCAGTCCCCGTCCGCGGTCTTGTCGGCCCAGAAGACCGTAACGACATTGGGGTGATGGACCATGCGCAAAGCGCCGATCTCACGACGGACCGCCTCATAGCCGGCGGCGCTCTCGAACAGTTTCAAGGCCCGCTGTTCGCCTTCCACGAGATCAACGACCTTGTAGACCCTGGAGAAGCCACCCTCGCCGAGCACCTCAAGAACCTCGAAACGTCCGTCGATCTCGTCACCGGGTGCGTAGTGCCTTGCCGCGCTGCCAGTTGTGACTTCGTCTGGCTCGGGGATCGGCAGCGACGGCGTTCTCTCAGGCCCGCCAGCCTTCTCCTCGGATTCCATTCGAAGTCGGTGACGGACGCTCTCCTCGCAGTAAACAACTTTCTCGGGACCGTCACCGATGCGGTAGCTCAGGTCGACCTTCCCAAACTCAGCGGCGCCGATGAATGCCTGCTGCTCCTTGACGCGGCGACGAAGCTCCAGCGCAAGCTCGGCAGCCCAGGCAAGCGCCTCGTCCGATACGTCCATCTCCGGGTCAGGCCAAAGGAGTTTCAGCAATCCATTGACCGTGTTATCGGCCGCCTTGCGGTCTCGCCCGCTCAGCTGGCTGCCCCACGACAGCCGACCCTGGGTGACGTCCAGCCGCGAGGTGCGACGAACCTGACTCCAGCACTCGGCGAGGAAGTCGCTGACGAAGCCGAAGTGGTCGGTGAAGTAGGACGGGTGGAGCTTGGGCACGTCCCATCCCGGCAGGTAAGAGTGGATCCGGTCGTGAAACGCCGTGTCGTCCCGCATCTCCTTGGGCATTGGACCGAACAGGTGCCCTTGTCGCAACTCCTCGACCACGTCGACGTCGAAGTTGCCAACCATGACAATGCCGCCGTCAGCGCGGATGCTCTCCTTGCCGCGGCTGAACTCGCCCGCCTCCATGTAGCCCTTCAGGATGTTGACCCCCTCCTTGGTATCGAACGACACGCCGGCCACCTCGTCGAAACAGACCACGTCGTACTGAGCAACGAGGCCCCTGCGGCCCGTCGTGTTGTTCACGAACATGTTGGCGACGGTCGCTTTGCCCCCAGAAACTAGGTGGGAATATGGCGAGATCTGCTGGAAAAGATGGGACTTGCCGGTCCCACGTGGGCCCAGCTCGACAGCGTTGTAGTTGGGAACGACGAACGGAACCATGCGTGCCAAGAGCACGTCCTGTTCCCGCGGCGTGAACCGATCGGGCTCGAAGCCGACGCTACGTAGCAACAGGTGCCGCCACTGCTCGAGCGTGAACCGCTTTCGGCCGGCGACGAACGTGTCCAAGGCGTCCCTGGTGGACATCTGGATCGGCCGAACCGCCTCGACCCGGAACGGCTGACCTCCCGACTCCCGGCCCAGAGCGGCGATGTACTCGAGTGTGACTTCGGCATAGAAGCCGCCGGTGAGCATGCGGTCGTGCTCGTTGACCAGCTCGTCGGAGATGTGGATGCCGCTGAGCTGGAGGCTGGGCATCTCTGCCTTGTAGGCATCTGCTTTGGCGTCGAGCTTCGCTCGGAGAAGATCGATGATCTTGACCCGGCCCTTTTCCCGTGCCCGCGACTTGAAGAGCTCCTCCTCCCCGGCGCGGACGGTCCGCTCCTTCATGGAACGCTCGACGATCGCTAACCCCTCGGCAATCTCGTCGGGGTCGGTCGTGGCGCAGTATCGACCCAGCAGGAATTCGCCAACGTATGTCGGCACCGGGTACTGGCCGCGGAACTGCTGGGCAAGATCCTTGCGGACCAGGTAACCCTCGAACACCTGAGCGGCGAGTTGGTCGAGCTGGTCGAGGTCGCTCACCGGTTTCTCCCCACTATCAGCTGGCGCTGGACCAGGATCTGACCATCGGGACCGACCAGTACCAGGTGTGCTGGCTCGCCCTCGTGTTCTTCGTCGGGGACGATCAGCGAAACCTTGCCCTCGCGGAATGTCTCTTTGGCCTCTTCGGCGATGGAGGTCTTTGGATCGGCAGGAAGTGCCCGAAGATCCGCGATCACACCTGAGCCGGCACCGGTCAGCTCGATTCGGCACAGCAGACCCAGCCACTTGACTGACGTGATCTCCGGTCCATCGGTGGCCATCGGGGACACACCGACGGTCACGGTGAGCCGAGGAACGATGCACTCTTGGGGGCTGACGCCGCCGTGCTCGTACTCCTTGCCGGCCTCGAAGCATGTGACGCCAGGCGCGATGGCGATCCGGACGTCCTGATCCCAGAACCATGGCACCGTCGGCGTCTCGACGACCGACCCCGCCTTGAGGCGGGCGCATCGACCCTTCTTGACCTCGGTCGTGGCCGGAGGGAGATCGACCTTTTCCAGCCCGCCGGGAAGGAGTATCCACCCGTGATCGGTCACCACCTCGACTCTCTGCCAGCCTGCTTCTAGCAACTCGCGGACCCGCCCCACGATCCGATCCACCTCCTGATCGAGGTAGTCGACGAGACGACTGCCGACATCGTGGCCTCGATGGTCGATCTCACCGGCCTCAGCCCATGCCGTACCGGTTGGGTCACCGACATCAGTCGAGTCGAGCACTTGGACCCCGTTGTCCTTCATCAGTGAGCGCAGCACCTGGACTGACGCCCTCGTACCGGTGACCGAATTCGCCGGATGCAAGTCGGGGCCCGCCGTCAGGGCACCCCGAGGGATTGGAGCAAGGACCGGCTTGGCGGTCTGCGTGACGGTGGGCAACGCCGCGAGGCTTATGCCGGCATCGACGTCAAGGCCCACGGCGGCCAACCGCTCCCTCACCCGGTGAGCGATGTCCAAGCGAAGGCCGTCGATGAACACTGTGACGGTCCCTGGGGCAGGACTGGCGGGCGCGCCGGTCTCGTAGGTACCGGAGTTGGCCATAGGGCCGATGATCGACTGGAGCGTCTTGGCTCCCTCATCGATCCACGGCCGATAAAGGGCGTCCATTGTCACTGCGACCGCCTCCCGGTCTGGCCCGGACTCGACCGCCTTCAAGGCCCGCAGGGCAGCGTCGTCCGCCCTCCATCCCCGGTCTACATAGTCCCGGATGAGTTCGGTCAGACCATCCGTCGCCAGGGGCTGCATAGCTAGGTCTGCTAGGGCAGCAAGCTGCTCCAGGGCAAAAGCAAGGGGGGCGTGGTCTAGGTCGGCCCAGATGGTGCTGCGCCGCCATGCATGAGAGGCTTCAAGCTTCACTATCTCTGTGCGCGCAGCCTCCGGTGTGAGGCTGTCGAATCCCTTCAAACGTTGGCGCAGGTCCTTCTCGGCTGCTTCGTTGTCCTGCGGCCAGCTTTCGGAGTGTCCTTGTTCCCCAAGGGTGAGCTGCTCTTGGGGCCTGGCCTTGCGGAGTTGCTCGGGGATCCCCGGATACCGCTCCGGCGTCTCGGCGAAGCGCTTCCATACCTCGCCCCACTTTTCCTCCCGATCTCCGAGCTTGCGCGCGGCGCTGATCTCGCCATCGAGCGTCGGGTCGAACCCGAAGTCGGCTTTGCACTGCTGCAGGAACGCGCTCCATTGCGCTTCGTCGAATCGTGACCTGAAGTCGATCGGGTCATCGAGCCAACCGAGCAGGCTGCGCACCGGATCGGGATTGACCAGATCGTGGAAAAAGTCGGCATCGAGTACCAGCCGCTCCAGCCGATCGATCCGCTCGTCCATCAGCCGATCAAGGGCGAGCTGGAGCGCGCTCACCGCATCTGCGCTATCAGTGATGCGAAGCCCGAGGCCATATTCGGCATGCGACAGCAAGGCCCAGGCCGTCCAATCGCGGCCGTTCGGGTGTGAGAACCACTGGCTCCGGTACTGAAGCTCGGCGATGGGCGCAAGGTCCGAGGGACACGATTCGACGGCACGGAGCGAGTTCCGACCGACCCCAGGGAGGTAGACCACCGGGATTCCGTCCGGAAGGTGGGTCTCGACCGTGCCAGCAACCACACACCGAATCCAATACGCGGGTCCCCGATTCGCGTCGGGGTCGAATGGGCCGAGCGTCAGCACCGGTCGCTCCTTGGCGATTCGAGGGATCACCTGCTGCCAATGGCGACCCTCATCCGGCCATAGCAGCGCCACCGGGGGCGCAAACGCGTTGGCGTTGTACTCGAGAGCCTCTCCGAGACGGCCAGCCAGACGATCGCGCACCGTCTCGCTCATTGCTTGCCGGCTTTCTGGCGTGCGGTTCGTTTGTCGGTAAGGGTGAGCTGGACGTCGTTGTGGCGCTCCGACCCGTCCGGGTTCTTGCCTCGGTCCTTACGCCAGTGGATGTTGAACTTGGAGCGCAGCACCCCGGCCTCGACGAAGGGACGGATGTTGAGCCGCACCCCGTCGTTGAGATCAGGTTCCCACCCGATTGGCTGCTCATGCAGTTCCTTCCACCGGACATAGACATCGAACGGTGCAACTCCCTCCAGGATCTGCTCCAACTTGGCCTGCAGCTCCAGCGCAGCCACCAACCGGGCCTCCGCCCCTGCCACCTCATCACGCACCTCAGCCTTCTGCCGCTCCACCCAATCTGTGCCCAGATACGTGTAGGTCAGCTTTTCAAGGTTCTTACGATCCAGCCGGTGGTAGTTCACGAACGCCGAGAACCCGTCACGCTGTCCATCCCAGATGTGCCAGACAAACGGGCGGTTCCCGAATAGGGCGCAGTGCTGTTTGAAGAAGTCATCCCGCAGCCAACCCGGCAAGCTCGTCTTCTTCGAGCCTGACGCCTCCAGGAGTCGCTTAACCATGGCCGGCGACCAGGCCTCCCCGTAGGCCGTCGCCAACAGACGGTGCACCCGATCGGCCGCAGGGGGTTCACCTGCCACCGACGGCAAGCACACAATCGCATCCGAGTCGGCGAACCCTTCGAGATCGTCCGACTGTGGCTGTTCTGGCCAGCGATACCCCACCAACCTCGCTACCGCCACCTGCAAGGAGGCCGTCGACAACTCCGGACGGCCCTCGAATAGCCACTGCGTCGGATCGTCCGACCACGGCTCCGGTAGAGGACCAGCGCCCTCGGCGACCGTGCGCCAGTGGTCGATGTCGAATGGCACTTTGACGAGAGTTGCGTTTGCGACGCTCAGCTTCGTGTTGATCGCTCGAACAGCCGCCGAATAGCTATCCGAGCTGCAGAACGCCCAAACCGCGCGGAGGTCGGCTTCGTTGCGAGGCACGACCAAACCGACGGCGTCTGAGAAGAAGTCACCATCGAACAGAGTCGCCGGGAGCTGGCCTAGCCGCGCGAGCGCGACCCCGCGCCGACCGCGTGCCTGGAGCCCTTGGACCCGCGCTTGCGGGCTAGTCGCCAGGTGCCCGTGGCCTTGCTCCCAGCGCATGTACTCCGAACGCCCTCCATACGCCCGTGTGACGTTCACCGTCGTCTGAATACGATCCCAGCTGAGGTCGTTCGTTAGCGACCCGATCTCCCAGAAGAACCGTCGGAATCGTTCGTTGTCGCCAGTGATGAAACCTTGGATGCTGTCGGCGTACTCGCTCAAGAGCGGGCCAGTGCCGAGCAGTTCGAAAGCCACAACGCAATCCGGGTTCGATCTCTGCGTGCCTTGGTCGATCAACAACGGCGCCCCCGCGCGGAGTGCTTCCGCCTTCCTAGCTGCTGGCCGCTCGGAACGAGCGTCCAAGAGCGCCATTGCATGACCGGGATCGGGCGGTCCAGCGTTGGCAATCAGAAGACTTGCCTGAACCACCTCGCCACTTATCTCCTCAAACGCACCCGGCCCGAGGCGGACACACATTGCCCACGTCAGCTCGTCCAGAAGGCGACATCGGATCTTCGAGTAGCTGCCCAAGAACAACCAGTTCTGCGGCAGCACTACTGCGCGGGTAGATCCGACCGCCCCCATCCGAGACATGCGATCAACGAAGCATGTTGCGATGTCAAACGCCGCGTCGGAGTAGTACCGGTCGCAGTAGTCCCGTAGATGCCGCTCCATGAACTGACGCCCGAGGTATGGGACATTGGTCGCGACGAGGGAGTAGCGACGGCTGAGGTAGTCGGCGGCCCGGGCGATGCTGGCAGCGTCAGCGCCGAGCACAGCGATTGCGGGGTCGTTACTCTCCCTTGATGCGGCCTTCTCGAGTAGGGGAGCGACCGCGTCCCACTCCACATCCTCGAACGACTGTTGCAATTGGGTGGGGTCGCTGATCTCAGTTGCCCGCTTGGGCTCGATCAGACTGCCGAAGGTGTCGGCCTCGCGGAACAGGATGTGTAGACGGATAAGGGCGCTCTCAAGGCGCTCATCACCCTCCGCCAGAGCCTTCCACTCGTCTACCGGGGCTTTCACCGGGATACCTGAACAGGCGATGTTCGGCACCGGCAGCTCACGCCACCCGTCCCCTGCCTTCCACGCCTGCAGGGCCACCGCCATCATGGCGATCTGGACGCACCGGGGATCCAACTCCAGGCCGAACAGGTTGTCCCGCAACACCGCATCCTGCGCGTCGGTCGGACTGAGCCCCTCTTCCTCGGCCCGCATCCGCCACAACATCGAAAATGCCTCTACCAGGAAGTGACCCGACCCACAGCACGGGTCCATCAGGGTCACCTCAGCGGCTCGATCGGGCCACCCGTCAAACGATCCCGCTGTTGGTTGACCCTCATCATCGAGTCTGAGGTAGTCGAAGCCCTTAACCAGCGGGCTGTCGGGATGCCGCGCCGACCACCACGCCCCCAGTGAGTTCTCCAAGAGGAATCGGACCATGTAGTTCTCGGTGAACAGCTGCGTAACCGGTCCCAGATCCGCTCCGCCGATCTTCCGCTCCGATGCGTTGACCTCGTCCTTCTTGTCCTTCTGCCAGAACTGATACACCCACCCCAGGGAATCGCCAGCCTGGAACACCTCTGGCGGGATCCCCGCCAGGATCTCCTCGAGGGCATGCCGTCCTTCTGGCGCCAGCCGCAATCGGACACAGGGATCATCCACCCGGAAGATTCCAGGCAGGATCTCCGAGGCAAACCGGGCCGCCACCGACCAGCCATCCGGCTCACCCAACTCCGGAGCCAAATCCTCACACTCTGCCAACGTCACCGCCGCCCGGAACTGAGGGTGGAGCAACAGCCGATTCTCGGCGAGGAACCGGGCGAACAGGAGCCGGTGCCACTGCTCATATGCACACTCGGCGATCAGCAGCTCTCGATCATCCCCCAGTTGACGCCACTTGGTCCGCAACCCGACCCGCAATGACGCCTGCTCGGAGTTGAGATGCTCGGGTCGCCGATCCGCGAACACGCCCAACCCATCGATCGCAGCCCGTGATGCACTCTCAGCAGCACGGCGACCAGCCAGGATCGCCGTTTCGAGTTGCTTCCGCAACGATGGCGAGAGCGGTGTCGTCTTCGCCATTAGATGATCACCGTCTTGTCCGCATCGAGATGGGGCTGCACCTTGGCGCGTAGCTCGTCGACGTACGCGTCAAGATCGTCTGGGGACTTGATGGTCGCTGACGGAAGCTCGATGGAAACGCTTTCGGGCTCGAGCTTCGTCGCGGCGCGGTGGCGGGCTTGATCCCGCCGACTCGGGACAAGGCTGATCCGATCCTGCCAGGAGCTCAAGGGAGTGGCATCGAGTGTGTCGAGGAGTTGAGCATCGGTGGCGACGTCTGGCGCGGCTGCGGGATTCAGCTTGGACTCGGCGATGATCGACTCGCGATCGCCTGGGCTGAGATCGTTCCACCCTTCCCACGTCTCGAGATCGGCGATGGCGTCTCGCTGCGCAGCAGCGAGCTCTTCGGCGCGACCTAAGACGTCCGAGCGGAGGGCGTCGGCCAGCTCATCCAGGATTGGTGAGAGCGGGTTGGGCTCATCGAGAAGCTGACGGCCATCACGAATCGCCGAGACCGCAGACTGGACTGCTCCCTCGACTGGAAGCCCGGCGGCGTGACGGACCAGACGCTGTAAGTCAAGCCATTCCGCCTCCCGCTTTTCCCGTTTCTGGTCGGCGGCGCGCCATTGTTCGAGTTCCTGACTGAGTCGTTCGTGGTCGTCGGCCACGGCGCGGAACCGCTGGTTGCCTCCCAGGGCTAGCAGGGCGTCAATATGATCGACATCGGGTGACTCGGGGAGCGGTGGCGCACCCCCAGAGCGCCCCGCGAAGTCTTTGAGCCGCTGGAGGAGGGCCGGGATCTGCGCGCCTTCCTGGCTGGGTTCATATGCGACTCCGGCTGCGGTGAGCAAGCTTCTTATTGCGAGCTGTTGCCCCATCGTCGGCGGTTCGTCTTCCTTGTACAAGGTGACCTTGCCAATCTGCGTTGGAGGCAACTCCTTGGGTCCGGCGAGGTCCTTTCCGTCCTGGCCGGCTCGGATGTGGCCCGCGGCAAGAAGCGTGAGGATCGCCCCGTTCACGGCATCCCGGGGCCAGCCGTACGGGGATCCGGCGAACCGTTTGTGCAGGTCAGCGCCTTTGGTACCGCCCGGGCTGACAGAAGCCAGCACCTCCTTGCACACTGGGTGCGTGGTCGGCTCGCCGTGGTGGCCGATAGCGGCGAGGGCGTCTGGGGCGCCGTCTCGCGCCTTGGACACCACCTTCCCCCAGTTGGCGTTGTCGCTGGCGCCGAACTTCGGAAAGAGCCGAATCAGTGACCGGTTGGCGGCGGTCTCGACGGCGCTGCGGAGCGTCGACGTGGTGACCTCGGCGCCGCCACCCTGGAATACTCGGGCGCGGGCAGCGACATCCTGGAAGAGCGATTTGAGCCGCTCGTCGTCGGTAGCGAGACGGGTCTTCATCGCCCGCTGTGCCTCCTTGCCCTCATCGGTTTGCGGTGTGGGCCTTCGTAGCGTGTCCTCGGCCGCGGCGTAGCTGGCGAGGGCGTCCTTGATCTGGTCGGCTTCGTGCTTGGGGAGGAGGACGAAAACGACGGGACTCTCGTCCCCAGCTTCAGCGGCCGACTTCTTGACGGCTGACTCCGTCACCGACCACTCGTCGCGAATCCACACTGGGACGTCCCCGTCGACTGTCGACGGCTCGTCTTGACCCCAGTATGTCTGAACCTTCCTGGGCGTCTTACTGGCTCCCTGTGCGAGTTTCAGTCCACTGAGCGCACCGTCCACAGCAGCGACGATCCGTTCGCTGCGGAGCTGATTCATGCGGCTTGCGTCGTCGCGGATGGCGGCGAGACGGCTGCTGTACTCCTTCTCCCACTCGGCCCCTTCTTCCGTCTGGAGCCGGTACTCGTCCTCGATGCGCATCAGGCGCCCGTCCTTTACGAGGACGTCAAGCATCTCGGGCACCTTCTTACGCAGCTTCGCTCCGTCATCGGCGAGGTCTTCCACGAGGAGGTCTGCCAGGAACGGGGCAGTGGCACGCAGCCCCTCCGCACCAATGGTCTTCGGGCGAATCTGGGAAATCAGGAAGGCCAGGGCGCAGATCCGGGCTTTCAACTCGCCGTCGGCGCCCTCGGTGCGCATGGTGGCGATCAGTTCGTCGATCTCTTTGAGAAGGACCCCGCTCTGCAGCATGCCCGGGGCCTGCTCGTCGTAGAGGAAGTCAGCGCCGACCACGTGACCAATCGGTTCTCCGGCCACCCGGGCCGCGGCCTCGTGCATGATCCGAAGCTGAGTTCGTAGGACGCCAGCCTTGCCGGCGCGGTCGATCGCTCGGAGCGCCAGTTCCCAGAATCTGCGGCGCGTGGGGAGGAGCGGGTAGTCCGGCACGAGGTCGGGCTTGTCGGCCGCTTTCGGGGCAAGCTGGGTTCCTGCAAGGTGCTTGTCGATCTCGCCGCTCACCGACTCGAGGGTGGACTTGAGCTCCGGGACGAACTCCGGGCGCTTGCGGAGCACGACTTCGCGAATCACCGATTCAACGTCCTGGTCGGACAGCGGAACCATCACCGTGAACCGCTCCGTGAGCTTCTGGAGGGTTGGGGTGGCCGTCAGCGCACTCTGGCCGGTGGCAACGATGAGGACTTGGTTCTCGAAGCGGGACGAGCAGTCCTCGGCAATCAGCTGAACGGTGATCGCTTTCTCGTTGTCATCACCGATGTATTGCTGCATCTCATCGAGGACGATCAAGGTGAGCGGGACCTTCCCGTCTGTGGTCGACTGGAAGGCAAGGACCCGTTCCATGACGTCGAGCATCTCGTCACGGTCGATGTCTCGGGTGGTAGGCGGAAACTGCGTCTTGAGAAGGTCGCGAACGTCCTTCACGGTGTCGCCGAGACTCGGATCTGCTTCGAGGAGTGCCTTCGCAATCACAGGTGAGACGTAGAGATCGTGGATCTCTTTGTCGAGTGTCCGGCCGGCTTGGGTGACTGCTTCGGTGAGGTGGTCGAGATAACCGATCTCCTTGGCCCAGATCATGAAGCGGGCCAGCGGGTACTGCTCTGGCAGCCCGGCTGCCTCGAACAGCACCGATAAGAAGGCGATGCGCACCTCGTCGCTTTTCCCTGATGCCAGCGTGCCGGCAGCAGACCAGAGGCCCCCGTTGCGCTTGCCCTCGGTTGACAGCTCGACCAGGTGGTCACTGATCTCCTCCGGGAGCGATACGAGCTCGCGTGCGCGGTCGCCGCCTGGCAACTCCACGTCGCGCCACAAGTGCTCGAGAACCCTGACGAGGTGCGACTTGCCGCTCCCGTAGAACCCGCTGATCCAGACGGCTGGCTGCTCTGATTGGGTCAGGTTCTTGAGGAAGCTGTCGAGTATCCGCTCAAGACCGAGGGCGTACTGACCATCGCACACGAAGCTCCGGAGTTCCCAGTGCAAGACGTCCCATTGCTGGTCGGTCTCGGGACGGACGACCTTGGCCACTCCGTCGTTGGGGATCTTCGTGGCGGTAGGGTCCCGGTGGAAGAGTTCCCTGTTCGTGATGGTCATCCGTTTCTCCCGTTTGGTGTGATCGGCGTCGCCAGGTAGTTCCATCCATCTCGGGCGTCGAGGAGGCGATAGCTGTTGCCCTCGTGCTCACCCGGAAAGAAGATCAACAATCGGCCGGCGACCGCATCATTGACCGCGTTGAGCAGAGCGGACACCTTGACCGCGTCACCCAAACCGAACAGCGTGCCCGCACCGAGAACTGCCACAACTCCCTTCGGATCTGGTTGCTCAGCAAGACGCGCTCGCACATGCTCCACAAGATGGTCGAAGAAGGCAGGGAGTGCCGTCTCCAAGAGTTCGGGATCCTCGAAGTAGGCGTCTCGGTACTCGTGGTCGGCCATCCACTGCTCGAAGGAGATGGTGATGTCGATCAGCGCCCAGGCTCGGTTGTGTTCGGTGGTCGCCGCCTTGAACGCGGGCAGATGGAGTCGTAGTCGGCGCTCGTGCTCAGGTGGGTACACGGTCATCCACACCCGTTGCGGAGGAGCCAGGTTCTCCTGCCATGGGAGAGCCACGAACTTCCGGTAGGCCTCGACGAGTTGGTCGACGTAACTCACAGCGACGAAGCCTCGTCATCAAAGGGACGCAATAGCACGGTGAAGCCGACGTCAACGATGCCACCCGCGTTCTTGAACTCGATCAGACCTCGCTGCGACGCGGTAACCGCAAGGTCGGTAAGGCGTGATGCCGGCTGGTCGAGAACCCTTGTCCAAAGAGTGTCGAACAATGCCTGGCCTCTGTGACCTTCTATGTGTCCGAGTAGTAGGCCATAGGCAAGGTCGGCCGGTGTAGCCGTCGCCCGACTTCGGACCTTCTCCGTCCGTGTCTCTTTGTCCAAGTGGCCAGCCTGATACCAGGAAGATGCAACGTTCCCAGCAGCAGTGCGAAGGGTCTTGTCGCCATACACGCCAGGGAAGGCCTCCTCAATGGTCGAGCGAAAGTCCGTAGGGCCAACGGGCACACCCGGTTCTGAATTCAGGATGACCCCGGCCGTTGAGCGCAGGACAGCGTCCCTAGCGAGGGCACACAACATGGCGAGGAGAGGCTGACCGACCGGGTCGTCCGGCCACAAATCGCGAAGCCCTCGAAACAGCAAGACGTCGGGGTCTAGACCGTAGAAGCGACGGAGCTGCCGAAAAGCCCACTCGCGAGCGCGCATGGTCTCCTTCCCAAGGACGTTCTCTTCCATGACGGCAGATCGATACCCGCTGGGTGGCGCGTCGGCCGGAACAACCCTGAGCAAGTGCTGCAGGCTGGCAACCATGATCGTCTGGCTGGTACTGGGGCCACCACTCACCGACCCATCGACGATCTCGTGAGTCACGACTTCTTCAACCGCTGCTTGCACCACTCCACAATGTCCTGTCGTCTCCATAGCCGAACTCGGCTCTTACTCAGATCGACAACCGGCCTCGGGAAGTCCGGGTATCGCTTGAGATATGTCGTGACGCTGGTTGTGTGAGAGAGACCGATGATCTCGGCCACCTCGGCCGAACCGATCAGGTCGCTCGTGTTTACATCGGGCGCCACGACGCCAGTCTAGGGAAGTCGACTCCAACATGGCGCAGCGCTCCTCGCCTGGATCGTCGGAGCACTCATACGCCTAGTGACGTGGCTCAGGCGGCGAGATCCGATCGAGGTTGATGTCAGGCCGATTCAACAGAGCGACCTGCCTCCATCTGACTCCAGGTTTCTGCCCTCGAGGTTGAGACGACTTACGCCACGCTCGACGTTCGTATTGGCGACCGCCCAGGCGACGCGCTCGGCTATCGAATCACCCTCAGGCTGTGGACCGAGAAGCCCAGAAGCCTGGTCTGCCACGGCGTGCTCAGCGCGGTAGCTGACTGCGTGGTCGACGATCAGATCCCAGGTGACGCGACGATCGGGTTCCGTGGGCCGCTCTCCGATTGCATTGACGATCCATTGAGGGGGCTCGTATGCAATGGCTGCAAGGTGGTCACGATGACGAGCACGGGCCTCTCTGTGCGTTGCCAGATACTCAACAAGCGGTTCAGCGCTGTCACCGATGTCGTCCGCGAGCCACGGCCCTCTCGATACCCGTAGATGCCACTCCGGGTCGGCCAACCGCTGGTTCAACTGCTCGTCGGTGAGTATGCGGGGCCCACGTCCGGTGTCGATCGCCGCTGGCTCTGCGGCGCTGCGGCCGAGGGCGGCGATGAGGGATGGGAGTCGGTCGGGGGGCTGGCGCGCTAGATGCAAGCACTCTCCGTCGTCAAGTTCCGGGTTGGTCAGGTAGATCGTGTTGGCTTCGCGGCCTCGGCTCAGGGTGACGTAGATCCATTCCCGGTCGACGCCGTCGCCCGCGACCGTGTGGGCGCGGCGTGCGGTTGCGCCTTGGGCCTTGTGTCCGGTCAGGGCGTAGCCCCAGTCGAGGTGGCCGTCGTCGAGGTACCAATGCGGAACGGTCACGGTGTTGTCGTTGCGGTCGAGCCGGAGTGTGACGGTTCGCCATTCGGTGTCGACTGCCGTGACGGTGCCCAGGTCGCCGTTGAGCACCCCGAGCCTGGTCCGATTCTTGAGACACACGGCTCTGTCTCCGGCCTGGAGGATGCGATCGCCAGTGCTCACCGTCGGTCCGTGGAGCAATCCGGATTCAGCAATGCGGGCGCGAGCCTGCCGGTTGAGCTGGTTGACGGTGGTGTTGCGGTGCCCGATGAGCAGCACCTGGGCTGGGTCGCCGATCTCTTGGAGGTCGCGGTACCAGGCGTCGACCGCCTGGGTGATGGTGTCGTCGTTGCTGGCGGCGACGTTGATCTTCCCGCGCCGGTTGTACATGGCTACCGCCCGTGAGATCGACCCGTGACGAAGCTCGACGAGGGCAGAGCGTTCCCACTCCTGGTCCTGTCGAACGTTCTCGGTCAATTCGACCGCGGGAAGGCGAGCTGTGAGCCCGGCGAAGAGCCCGCCGGCGTCGATCTCGGCGAGCTGATGGTGGTCTCCTATCAAGATCAGCTTGCCGGATGCTTCTTCGACCAGATCAGACATATCGGCGAGCTGGCGGCTGCCGACCATGCCTGCCTCGTCGACGACGACGATGGCGCCAGTAGGGAGGCCACCGGCTGCCTTGGTCTCCCACAGGAAGCGGGTAAGTGTGGTCGAGGGAATGCCGGTGGCGGTCTCGAATCCGGCTGCGGCCCGAGCGGCCAACGCCGTTCCAACCACCGGGGTTTCGGTCTCGGTGGCGAGTTCCCCGATGATGGCCATGACGGTGGTCTTGCCGGTTCCGGCTGCCCCCACGCCGATGTCGATGGCGTTTCCGGACCCGGTGAACTGATGGACCATCGCCCGTTGGCCGCCTGTTAGGTCCGGGTGCGCGGCGAGGGCGGCTTCCACCTTCTCCTCACGGGCTGTCCACCGGTCGGCTGCGATACCGTTCTGGGCGCGGTCGATGATCCGCTGTTCGATGGTGAGAAGTTCGGTGGTTGTGTAGCGGCGTTCGTTGACCAGGCCGGGGAAGACGTCGCCGTCGCGGCGCCGCATGGTTGGTGGTTTCGTCGAGTTGACGAGCTCTAGCAGCCGGGCGAGTTCGGCGGGGTCGAGTTCGATCGGCAGGTCGCTAAGTGCGTCACTGGTGGGGTGGATGGGGAGGATCGGGACCACGTCCGAGCGACGTAGGAAGGTGTCGGCGAGGGCTTCGACGTCACTTCTTCGTCCGCCTTCGGGGAGGGCTTCTGCTGCTGCTTTGATGGCGTCACCTCGTCCGAAGGTCGATGCCTGGGCGGTGAGCCCTCCGGCGGAGGCCATCCGGTCGTGGATGGGGTCGGGGTCAGGCACCGTGACCTCCCGGCTGCGATCCAACACGGCGGCCACCGTCTCGGGGGTGATTCCTATCCCGGCGCCCCGCTCCAGCCACACCGGCATTAGGTTGTCGATGGGGTGGTCCTGTTTGGGACTCCGTGTCGCCAGCGTGGCGACCTCGTTGGCGGCTGCGGTGTCGGCGTATCCGTGGGAGTTACGCCACTCCTCGATCGCCTGGCGTCTTTGCGAGAAGACCATGATCTGTTCCCGGGAGAAGCCCTCGATGTCCGCCACACCGTTGCGGACCGGCTGCCAGCGGACCCCGAGTCGGTCGGTGAGGCGGTGACGCAGTTCGGCTTCGTGGAGGTAGCCAGCGGCCAGCTTGTGCCGGTACAACAGGCGCCCGTCGATGGCCCGCCACGCCCCGTCGACGCCCTTCACCCGGTTCCCAACGACGACGTGAGTATGGAGTTGGGGATCGTCTGCTCGGCTCGTGAATTCGGTGAACCATGCCGAGACGTAGCCTGTGGTGCGGATCGGCCAGGTCTCGATCCGATGACGCTGTCTCCCATCGTCATCGAGGATCGGCTTCCCCTCGCGGTCCACGACCGGAGTTCGGGATGCGCCGCGGGTCGACGACGCCACCGACTCGAGGTAGGCGACGGCCTCTGCGGTGGACTCCTCGAACGCCTCGACGACGTGGCGGCGGACCTCGTCGTCGCCGAACGCCCACAGCAGCGACACCGACTTGTCAGCGGAGAACGTCAGATCCCAGGCCGCCACCCCGTCCTTGCGGAGCTGACGGCCAAGCTTTTCCCCCGTCATCGGGTGTTGTCCGTCGAAGAGGCGCACCAGGCCCTCCGTTGACACGGTGCCCTTCAGCCCCTGTTCGAGGGCGCCGCTGCCGTGCCAACGACCCGTGGCGGTTCCACCTCGAAGGTAGTAGTCCTCCCTGGGTGTGATCTCGCTCAGTTTCTGGAGGTAGTAGTCCTTGTGGGCCTTGGCGATGCTCAGCATCCGGACCCTCTCGAATGGTCGGCCAGGAGTCTCCAGGCAACTTGTTGCACGTGCGTGTGGCGCTGAGGGGGGTTGGATGCGAGACGGGTGACAGGGCTGGTCGCGGTCGCTGTCGTGTTGCTGTGGTCGCGATGCTCGGTTGTCATCGCGTTCCTTCGTTCGATCTGGCTCATGTGGCCGATCGTGGAGGAGGACCCTGTCATCCCGTGACCATTCGAGCGGTTCGGGAATGAAATCTCATGGGTGCTGAGACGGTGCTGCCCAACCGCCGGCCGCACGGTCAGTCGATTCCCGACCGGGACGCCAACCCCATGCGTTTCTGCTCGGAGGCCTGAAAACGCTGGTATACGGCGGAGTCGAATCGATGAGCGGCATCTGGACAGCCCGGCCGATCTGAGTTGGAGGGTCTCTGACAGGGCCGCTGACACTCCGCTGACAGGGTCTCACCGCACTATCGAGGGGTGGAATCCGCCGAACCGACGACCAATCGCAGCGACGCCGTGGACCATCTCCACGAACAGCTGCAGGCATCGCTCCAGGAGCTCGTCACCTCCGAGGACTGGCAAAAGGCTCTGGCCGTCGCCGCCCGATTCCACGACTACTCGTTCTCCAACACCCAGCTGATCTGGGCACAGTCGTTGGCTCGCGGGTTCACCCCGAGCCGGGTCGCCGGCTATCGGGCGTGGCAGGAACTCGGCCGGCATGTGAGGCGCGGCGAAAAGGGGCTGCAGATCCTCGCCCCCGTCGTGCGCAAGGTCACCCCCGAAAACGGTGAAGACGAGGAACGACGGGTTGTTGGGTTCCGGGTCGTCCACGTCTTCGACCTCGCCCAGACCGAGGGCGAAGCACTCCCAGAGGTGCCGGTGGCGTTGGTGGAAGGAGATCTCCCCTCCCACTGGGAACAGGTGAGCGGGCTGATCACCGGGGCCGGATTCGACCTCCAAGTCGCCGATCTCGAACGACTCGGCGAAGCCAACGGCATCACCGACTGGCAACAGCGAGACGTGGTGGTGCGTGCCAGCCTTCCCGGAGCGCAGCGATTCAAAACAGCGGTACATGAGCTTGCCCACGTGCGGCTCCACGAACCAACCTCGGACGGCAGACCGTCATGTCGCGGGATCGTCGAGGTGGAAGCCGAATCCGTGGCCTACATGGTGTGCGCCGCCCTCGGAATCGACAGCGCCGGCTACAGCCTCCCCTACGTCGCCTCCTGGTCAGGCGGTGACGTGACCAAGGTGGCCGCCACAGCCAACCGGGTGATCGGCTGCGCCCGCCAGGTTCTCACCCAGCTCGAACAGGAACGCCAGCTCGAGCGCGAACCCGCCAGGGACGGATCGCTGGTCGAGGTCCGGGATCTCGAGACCGCCCGGCCAGCGCAAGACCGGCAACCACCCCGCAGGAAGGACCTCGAAGAGATCCTGATAGCTGCCACAGTGTTCTACCGAAAGCAACTTCAGGAGCCGACTGGTGCGTCAGCCGTCGATTTCCTTCGCAGCCGGGGCATTGATGAGGAAGCGGTGGAGCGATGGCAGCTGGGATTCGGCCCTGACTCGTGGCAGTCGCTGACGACCGCCCTCCGCCGACATGGCTTCAAGGACGATCTGCTCGTCGAGGCCGGTGTTGTGCGACGATCCCGCCAGGGACGGCTCTACGACCTGATGCGCAATCGAGTGATCTTCCCAATCCTCGACCAGCAAGGCAATCCACGAGGCCTAGCCGGTCGGCTTGTTGCGGGCGACGGACCGAAGTACATGAACACCCCCGAGACCGACCTCTACAAGAAGTCGAGACTGCTCTACGGTCTTCACCTCGCCGCACCGGCCATAACCGAGCAGCGGCATGCCGTAATCGTCGAGGGATACACCGACGCGATCGCAGCCCACCAAGTTGGCATCAACCACGCTGTGGCAACTGGTGGCACGGCGGTCACCCAACATCACCTCTCCACGCTTCAAGGTATCGCCTCCACAATCACTCTCGCATTCGACGGCGATGGCGCCGGCGCGCAGGTGGCGGAGCGGGTCGCTGACATGCCAACGGTGACAACCGACGGAGCCCACGTGAGAATCGCCAGCCTGCCCACTGGCTCCGATCCTGCCAGCCTCGTCGAGGCTGGCAAGGCGGGTGTCCTGTCGACGGCGATCGCTGACGCCCTCCCACTGATTCATCACCTACTGGAACGGATCGTGAGTCGATACAGCCTGGACGAGCCAGAGGCCGTCGCAAGGGCCCTGCACGAGGCTGGCACGCTTGTTGTTCGCCTGACCGACTCGAATGACAGAACCGACGCCATTGCCCACCTCGCCCGGCTCGTCCAGCGAGAGGAGAGCCTTGTCGAGCTCGCTCTCGCCGACGAAGTACATGTCGGCAGGCAGATGCGGAAGCGAAGCCAATATCGCAGCCTCAGCTGAAGAGGTGGAACCAGGGCCCGAGAGGGAAGTGCGGGTCATCGGCTGGGTGGCGAAACCGTTTCTCCTCAGGGCTAGCCCGTAAACGTCATGGTTCCAGGTTGGGAGTTACAAGACCGCCCCTCCGTCGATCCACGGTGGCGTTTCCAACTCGGCCGGTTCGGCGAGTTTGATGGCTTCTTGCGCCTGCTCAAGGATTCCATCGATCATCGTCAGTGCCTTGGCTGCGTGGACACTCCGGACGGCGCCCGCTATTCGACCGTGCAACAACGCATGCCGTGAAGTGGGAGCCCGGTCGATTGGTTCCAGCATTGTGCGGTTGACTGATCGACTCATGTAGTCGTGGGCCACAACCAGTGATTCCCACGACTGGGTCAGGCGTTCTGTCAGGGTCTGGTTTACAAGGTCACCCTTGCGGTAGAACGTTCCTTGCCCTCCAAGCCAGGTGCGGAGATCACGCCAAAGCCCTTCCGCAATGGTGATCCAAGCTTCGGCGGCCACCGCGAATAGTCCGGCATTCGTTGCAGTGGCAGCTTCCCCAGCCAGGAACGCCCACTGCCATATGGCTCGAACCGGGAGAGCGGCGACCTCCCCAACAACCCTCTCAAGCTCCGAGCTGTCGAGGACAAGCGGAGCCAGCCACTCGTCTACGTCGTCGGGGTCTGATCCAACTTCGATGAACTTGGCGGCAACTCGGTAGAAGCGGACGGGCACTCCACGGTCGAGGACTCTCGAGAAGGTCCAACCAAGTGGAGCCAATCGCTCCATGAACTCTCGATGACGGCTTGCCAGAAGTTCCAGATTCTTCTTGGTGTCCGAATAGTCAGGCGGCTCTTCGCCCAGCATCTCCGAAGTAAGAGTGATGTTCTCGAGAAGACGGCTCATCGACGCTATACCTTCAGCAACGGTCGGTGCCATCTGATACATGTTTTCGAAGAGCTCGGCTGGAGATTCCTGAGCACCGATCAATCCCTGGATGAGCTGTCGCGTGAATGCTTCGGGGTCATTCGCAACGAACCGGACTCGGATCGACCCCAACCCGATTGCCCAGGCTGCTCCCTTGTCGAGGTTCTTGACAGAGCCAACTATCGGTTTCGGTCCGTGAGTCTTGTCATCGAGCTCAACGGATACCTTGCCGGACTGAAGCGTCACTTTGGCTGGCAGGCCATTGGCGGTTCCTTCAAAACTCATCATGCTCTCAGGGTATTGCCTGTTACCCAGGATCGGAGGCGACTCACCTTCTAGGCTCGACACCCGGCCTTGAGGAAGGCGGGGCTGCTCAGCCGAACACTAGTTCGATACAATCCAGGAATGGATAGCACCACGAGCGACTCATCGGGCACGTCCCCATACCGCTCCGCACACGATCTGCCGTCGTTTGTTGAGATGCGACAGCAGCTCAAGGCGTTCAAGGCCCTGACATTCTTCGTGATGCGCGAGAAGCGCAGCGAGATTGCCGAGCTGGAAACGCGCATGAACGAGATGGCCGATCGCGTCGATGCGTTCTACGAACGCCTAGGGGCGCGCCACTGGGTCTTCACCGACTGGATGAACCTCAGGGAAGTCGACGCCATCCTCGATGAGACTTCCACGCCGGATGAGGCAGAGCATCGACTCATTGAGTTGTACAGGGACGCCGAAGCGACAAAGTGGCATCTGCTGAGACTCCGTGGTGTTCCCGGACTGAGTGAGCGCCACCATTTGCTGGTGAGGGCTCGGGAGGACTACGACGCCGGGCGCTTCGATGCATGCACCTTGCTTCTCATCTCAGTGATGGACGGCTTCGTCAACGACTTCGAGGCAAGCGAGCGGCAGGGCCTCGCAGCTCGCGATGCCGACGAGATGGTCGCCTGGGACAGCGTGACCGGCCATCACTTGGGACTCACCAATGCATTGAAACCGTTCTTGAAGACCATCAAGAAGCGAATCGATGAGGAGGTGTTCGAGGTTCACCGCCACGGCATCGTCCACGGCTCCGTCGTGAACTTCAACAACATCGTTGTGGCGACGAAGGCTTGGAACCTCCTCTTCGCTGTCGTCGACTGGAGCATCGCAACCACGAAGAAGGCCACAGAAGACACTAAGCCACCGCCACCTACGTTGCGGGAGACGTTCGGCCGGCTCGCAGAGCACGGCCGCAAGAAGAAGGCGCGAGAACTGTTCGAGCCCTGGACCATAAGCCGTGAGAGGGAAGCTTTCGACAGTGATGAGGTGGTCGCTCTATCGAAGCTGTTCTTCGAGGCATGGCAGAAGAAGCAGTGGGGAAAGCTCGTGCCGCTCATGCCTCCTCAGCTCATTGGCCATAAGTCGGCTGGCCAGGCTGCCGAGTACGCGAAGTCATGGTTTGACATGCACGAAGTCACCGATGTAGTGCTCGAGCGAGTCGAGTACACGCAGTCATGCGTGGCCGAGGCCAGAGGTAAGGCGACCATCGACGGCACCACGGGGAATCTCCGGCTTCGGTGGGTCCGCTATGACAACGAGGGGAATCTGGCGCTCAACGACGAGGGTGGAAGTTGGCATCTTGCCGTCGTCGCACCTCATACTTATCTTGTTGACGAGGGTGACGAGCGGCAGAAATAGCTTCGGTCGTTGAGTGGTGCGGCGTTCGGTGCACGTCCATCGCCAGAGGAGCGCCGCTAGTACGCCACCGTGGTGGGAAGAGCTGGGCACGACCCATACGGGCAGCCAAGCAAGAAGTGCCGATCCCGGGGACAGGGAGGTTCAGATATGGGCGGAACCCTCCGAGATTTGGTGATATGCGCTATCAGGCTGGCGGTTACCCCCCGTGATCATGGCCGTTCAAGCCTCACGGGTCGTAGGCGGAATCTGTCGACACCATGAGTGAACCGAAGCTCCATCACTTTGTGCCCCAGTCATATCTGAAGCGGTTCGCAAACGAGCGGAACCAGGTGGCGGTGAGGTCGCGAGACGGGAGCACTTTTTTATCCAACACTCGCAACGTGATGGCTGTGATCGGGCTCTACAAGGTGCCGCAACAGCCCCTAACCGCGGAACAAACCCTCGGTGCATTGGAAGAGGATGCCAAAGAGGTATTAGACCGTATCGATGAGGAGCGGACCCTCCCGCCGAGCGGATCGGGCGAACGGGATACCCTCGCTCTGTACATGGGAGTTCAGCTAGCGCGCGATCCCGATCACGTCTTGAGCTTCGAATTCACTCACGACGTCATAGAAGCGATCGGTGATCCTCCAATAGACCCTGAGTCGATGAGAGATTACCTGGAGCGAAATGTGCTCGGATTTGAACCCCACGAGACAGAAGTCCAGGGTGCCTGTGACTTCGTCAACGCCTCTGCAATGCAACCTGACTTCCCCACCCGAGAGGACACAGCGCAGCTACGCATCGACCTGATGTTCAATCTCGGCCTCCAGGTTGCCGAGCATCTCAAACAGCGAGCCTGGTCACTTGAGGCAGCACGGCACGGCGAACTCATCACATCTGACCGACCAGTCACAATCTGGGCATTGCCCTCACCAGAGGACACCTATCGGGGAGTGGGGATCTACGACGCGGACGAGATATGGCTTCCTCTCGATAGGACGCGTCTCATAAGTCTCCGGCTCATAGGTCCGGAGCGTGTTCGCACGATGGGCCCTCGTCGCCTCAAGAACGTCAACGAGCACATCGCAAGACACTGCACAAGCCTCATTGCGTTCCATCCAGAGAACGTCGAAGGCAAGCACCTACCGCTCGCTCGGAGGCGACCGATCATCAGGTTCAACACTGGGCCGCTCTATAGCGGCACCGAAAGAACCGACGGTGAAGTGCTGCACGTTTGGAAGCCGATTCGCGACATACCGGATGAGTGGAGTTCCCCCCGGCCACAGGCCCCTGACTTGTAGGCGCACAACGCGCGCCACCTAACCGGGGGCGATCCCCCGAGCCATATCGTCGCGGCTCATCCACCCGCCTCCGTGGCGCCTGAGAATCACAACCATTGCCTCATGCAATGTGAGCTGGCTCATGGTTTCGGCAGATCCTGGAGTCGACGTCTCAGATCGCGCAGGAGGTCGCAGCTGGTCATGATCTGGTCGTGTGCTCGCTGGACCAGAGCCTCAACTGCTTCGACGTCGTCCTGGTCCGCCAGCTTGCTGATCTCGTCAGAAAGCGCTTGTGCTTCGCCGGCCACGCGAGTGGCGAGGTTGTCGTGCCAGTTCCCGAGTTGCATCTGGATCCGGTGGATTTGAGTTTCGAGTGTGGGCTCACTCACGGCTGCCGTCCGGGTCTGTCCGGTAGCTCGACCATGATCCGAAATGGGTGCGCAAGTCAGCCAGCATGACGTCTGCGGCTGCGATTGTGCTGTTCGTAGAGGGCGATGGTCGCCGGGTCGAGGAAGCTCGCTCCGTCGGGTCCGTCGTCGGCGTCGGTCACTGCGAGTAGTTCGGTGTAGGTGGCTTCGAAGGCGACTTGGTTACCTTCGGCGATAGCTGCTCGCATGAGGTTGCGGTAGCACTCTTCGCAGGCTCCTGTGGCGATCAGACCCTTGCGGGCAGCCCAGGTCGCTTGGTCGGGGTCATCGGCCTGGAGGGCGTGTTGGGCGAGGCGGTGGGCAGCGTTGTCGATGGCGACGATGGCGTGGGTGATGATCCCGTCGGTATGGGCCCAGTTGTAGGCGTTGCCGGCTCCGCTGAACGGTGTTCCTTCCACCAGGTCGAGGGCGGCGTAGAGGTGCTGGGTCTGGTTGGTTCTTTCATTCTGGTCGGCTTGGCGAATGTGGCCCGTGAAGCGTTCGATGTCGCTTCGCAGATGGGAACTGAGCCGGTAGATCCCGTCGCTCACGTACCCCACGTAGGGTTCACCGTCGGGGCCAATGCCGAGGGTGGTGCGGGTCCGTGAGGTGTGGCGGTTGAGACGTTGATACTCCGGAGCCTGTTCGGGCCAGAGGGCTTCCATCAGGGTGTCGGCTTCGACGCCGCCTCGGTGGAAGGTGAGGTAGGCGACGAGTTCGGTGCATTTGCGAAGCGGGAAGCGGCCGTCGATCCCGTCTACATGGAGGGTGCCTAGCACCTTCATCTCCGGCACTGGGATCGGAGTGCCGTCGACCGCAATATCATGGTCCTCATCGAACAACGCCGGTTCCGTTGCCACCTCGGCCCGTCCTCCCAGATCTTCGTCCGTGACAATGTGTTGGAGCGGGTCGGTGGCGAGTTCGGCGGGGAGACCTTCGAGGTCCTTGCCGGCGGTGACCAGGTCGCCGAGGGTGGCCTGCTCGACCGGTGTGAGGTTGCGGCGGGCGAAGGTGAAGCCGAGTGGGTCGATCCGTACGGTGTCGTTCTTGATGTGGAGTCGCCACCGGTCTCCGGTGGGGTAGCCGACAACCGCTGCCACTCCTCGACCGGAGTGGGCAAGGGTGAGAAGTTGGCGTGCCTCCTCCGGGGGATCTGTGGCCGGGTCAAGGATGATGATCGGGTTCCAGGTGTCCCCGGCACCCGGGGAAAGCCGACCGGCCAGCGGTGCTTGGGATTCGAGTCGAGTGACCGCTGTCGCCTTGGCTTCCAGAGCTGGGAGCACCTCGGTGAGGTGGTCGACGACGGTCACGCGTTCAAGGTCGGCGATTTCGTCTCCGAAGCCGATGCAGATGATCTGAAGGTCGTCGGCGAGCGGTGTGGCGGCGAGTTCGGTGGCCATCGTGTAACAGGTGGCGGCCACATCGGTGGGTTCTCCAGTGACTTGGGTCGCTCCGAGGTACTCAAGGTCCAAGAGGAGCTGGGCGTGGTCTCCGTGCCCGGCAGTAACGAGGGCCGGGTAGGGGGCGGGAACTCCCCGGGATCCGGTGCGGAGCCGATCGATGTCGGTGACGGTGGGGATGGTCCAGCTACGACCACCGTCGTCGGCGGCCCATCCAGCTGGCGGATCCTTGTGTGGTGCCCACAGCAGCACCCGGAGGGTGTCGGCGGTGAGGTGGACACCCACGACCTGAGGCGGCGGGATGTGGGATTCGGTCACGTCACGGGCCATGGAGCGCAGGGCGAGGTCGATGAACTCGGTGGCGGTGGGCGCGGCGGCGCTGCGGATCGTCGATTCGACCTTGGCCGTGTCAGGTGGTGGGGCGGTGGGGACGGTGCCAGGTCGGCGGTGCCGGAGTTGGGCGTTACGCAAGCGCCGGAGGAGGGTGGCGAGACCGGCCGCGAGGATCCCGAGGCCGGCCAGGCGGCTGGCCATGGGAAACAGCTCCCCCGCAATGCTCCCGTCGTCGACGCTGTCAGGTTCATCTGTGTCGTCTGCTGGGTCTGCAGACGCCGGCGCCTCGTATGTGGTTCCGGTCGCATCGGTGGGGATCGGCTCGTCTGTCTTCGGGGGGAGCGGGGTGGTGGCGGGTGGCAGGTCAGAGGTGGGGTTATCCGGTGTGGTGCCGGTCTCCTCCCGGGCTGTTGGTGGCGTCTCCGGCGGGGAGGCCGTATCGAGTTCGGTGTCAGGTTCGGTCTGCGCTTGTTGGTACTCGGGTATGGCCGGTAGCTGGAATACCTGGCCGGGATAGATGAGGTTGGGGTCGTGTGGTGGCGACAGCCGGTCCCGGTTGAGATCGACCATCCGACGCCAATAGCTGGTCGTCTCGGCGGAGCTGGGGGTTCGATCCCAGGCGTTGGTAAGGGCCTGTTGAGCGATACTCCAGAAGCTGTCTCCCTCTTCGACGACGACCCCATCGGCGGACGAGGGGATGTGATCGGGGATCGGCGCGACGGCCTGTGTCTTGGGGTCGGCCGGGATTGGGGGCAGCTCGAATTGTTGGTCGGGGTAGATGAGATCGGGGTCGTACGGCGGCGCCAGCCGATCGCGGTTGGCGTCGATGAGAGTCCGCCAATACTCGGCCGTCTCCGCGTTCGATGGTGGTCGTCCCCAGGCGCCGGCGAGGGTTGTCTCGGCGATGGTCCAGAAGTTGTCCCCCGCCACCACGGTCACCTCGTCCGCTGTTGGCGGGGGAGGCTCAGTGGCCGCTGTGGTGGCATCCGCTGGGAGGATGAGTTCCCACCCCGTGTGAAGCCGTTCGGTTGTCTCGGTGAAGCGGTGGCCGTCACGCATGTCCCGTCCAGCGTTCAAGGTCCGGACCTCGGCCCAGCGGCGCCCGTCGCCGAGGGTCGACTCGGCTATGTGCCAGAGGGTGTCGTGTCGCGTCACCAGGTACCGCGGCAATTCGGTTTCGGTCTGCTGCTGGGAGTCGGCCTTCGCCCACCGGGGCGTCGCTGGTTCTTGGCCGATGCGGACCACCGGGTAGCTCGACGCCACGGACATTTCGATGGGGAGGGGTGCTGCTGTGGCTGGTACCGCGTGGAGCGGACCGAGGGTGGCGGTGGCGAGGGTGATGGCGGCGACAAGTTGAGCGACGGCCGGTTGTAGCCCCGGAATGAAGGGCAAGCGGCGGGCGGCTCTGCCTCGCGCAGCAGCGACGACTTCAGCTGTCAGTGCGATGAGGAGTTGCGCCCAGACGATCCAGACGATCGCCGCCAGAACGCTGATGAGGAGTTGGGGGTCGATGCCGCTCCTGAAACCGAGCTGGATCTGGTCGAGTGTGGGAAGGCTGTCAGGCAGCGGCCACCCCACGTAGGCAATCAGACCGGCCGGAACCCCAATCACGAATCCAAGAACGACGATGAGGGCTACGAGGCCACGGATCATGCTGTTCAGGTGTCGCATCATGGCTCCTCGGTGATTGCTGTGGCAGTTTCGGTGGCGGAGACGGTCATCTGCCCGGTGGGCAAGAGGACGGGGTCCACGGTGAGACTGACGGTGACGGTGACGCTGTCACCAATCACGGCCACCTCAGCGGCGGCATACCCCAGGGCCGTCAGGTACTGGTCCACCCGGTCGACAGCGCCGGCGGGAACAACCATAAGGTCACCGGTGGTGCGGAGGGCGTCGAGGTCGACGGCTTGGGCGCCGGCCCGGGCGGCGTTGTCAGCCAAGTGGCTCGCCTCCCTGAGGGCGTTGACTTTCCGGCCACCGTCGATTGCCAGCCCCGCTGCCATCAGCAGGGCAAGAGCGATGACCGCAAGGAACGTGGAGACGGCCCCACGCTCGTTCATGGGACGCTCCGGGGGTTTGCTCGGTAGGTGTCGACCACCTCGATGGCGTTGGCGGTGAAGGTACGGCTTCCGGGAACGGCCAGCATGGCGATATCACCGAATGCCGCCTGACAGGTGACGGCAACGGCGACCTGGCCTCCCGCTGCGAAGTTGGTTGTGTCGACGGACACGTCGAGGGTCCGGCACGCCACTCCACCTTCGGTGATGTTGGCGAAGGCTGTCGCCTGGGCGGCTTCCACCGCTGCTGACGGGGTGGCGGTGAGGGAGGCGGCTCGGGCCGCCTCGTGGGCGGCGTGGGCGACGTCGCCTTCTGCTTGGGCGACCCGACCCGCGAACACGACCAAGAGCATGAACCCGATCAGCAGCGGCGTGAGCACCGCCAATTCGGTGGAGACTGCCCCGTGTTCGTCGCGAATCCGCATCATCGGTCCGGCTCCGGTACGAACCGTTCCACCGGACCAGACGCCCGAACCGCCACGCTCCAGTCGAATCCGGGGATGAGCCGAGGTGCCCGTCCGGTGATCTCGACAGTGACGGTCTCGGCGGTGCGGGTGACGGTCACCTGGGGGTCGGTGAGGTTGCCAGCAGCGTCGAGGAACCATTCGGCCGCTCGGATCCCGTCGCCGTCGGTGGCGGTGACGACCTGGGCGGCGTCGACGGCTTCGCGAGCTGCGCCGTCGGCGACCTGATGGGCGTGCCACCACAGCGCGATCTGAAACGGGACCAACACGAGCGCGATGAGCACCGGCATGACCACGGCCAGTTCGGTGGAGGTGAGGCCCTCCTCGCCTGTTCGTCTCCTCGTCATCGTTACCACGACCTGCGCCTTCGGCTCGATCAGGGGGCGGGCACGTTGTCGGGGATCGCTTCGGCGTTGGATCGCATCTTGGCGATGAGTATCACCCCGGCGGCGACGGCGACGGCGACGAGCACGCCGGTGAGGACGGCTGCCTCGGTCGACATTGCTCCCTTCTCGTCTCGGAGGCGGACTCCGACCGAAGCCAGGGTGACTTCGATGAGGAGGCGGGTGTACTCGATGTAGGCGGTCATATCAGTCGCTCCTTCCAATAGCGGATCGTGCGGTGTTGTAGACGCTTGATGTTTCCTTTCGGTGGTGTCATGGGACCGTCCCCGGCGTGGAGATCGCTTGGACGACTCCGAAGCCGATGAAGAGGATCATCCCGACGACGAGGGTCACCACCGGCAGGAGCATCTTCTCGGTGGCGGCTTCGGCTTGGGCTTCGATAGCGGCGGTCTGGGCTGCACGCATGGAGTCGGCTTTGGCGGCGAGGGACGCCCGAATGCGCGCCCCCTGGTCGCCAGCCAAATGAGCCGATGCGGCGAGTTCGCGGAGTTCGTCGATGCCGAGCTCTTGACCGAGTTCGTCGAAGACGTCCCATGGGGTGCGGTTGGTGACCTGCGCTTTGCGGAGGGCGGCCCGGATCTCGGTGAATGCCCACCCCTCGCCCAGGTCGGCGGAGGTCTGGAGTGCGGTTTCGAGCCCCCCTCCGCCGGCCAGGATGATGGTGACCAGATCGAGATAGGCGGAGAGGGAGTGGCGGAAGTCCCGCCGGCGACGTTCGATCCGCTCCGACAATCCGAGGTCTGGCCACATGAACCCGCCGACACCGAACCCGACGGCGAGGGCCGCTACCCACCCAGGTGACATCGATACGCCCCCGACGGCCAACACCGTGGCGAAGCCGAGGGGGAGGAACAGTCCGGCGAGTCCGCCCACCAACTTTTCGTAGGCGTGGGCTTCGATTGGTTTGCCCACTGCCCGCAGCCGCTGGTCGAGGTGTCCCAGGTCCACCAGTCCAGTGGCTTCCATGACCCGGACAGCCATCTGGCCGGCCCGCCCGGTCATCCCTGCCACCGACCCCGAGTGGGCCTGGATGGGTGTCCGGCGGGGACGCCCCAGATCCGCCAGTGCCTTCTGGAGTGGCACCGGTCGAGGGAACATCGCCCTGGCGGCCAAGAAGACACCGAGCCCGATCCCCCCACCCGCGGCCATGACCGCCAGTACCGTCATCGGAGCGCCTCCTTGTGTGAGATGTGGCGGAGGGTGAAGCGTTCTGGTGCTTCGAGCTGGCTGTAGTGGTGGAGCATCACCCCAGCACCGAAGAACACAGCCATGACGACCAGCAGCCAGACTTGGCCGCCGGCGGTGTCGTAGGGCTCCAACAGGTGGCCGGCGAACAGGTATAGGAAGACGACCGTGGCAGTGGTCGTGGCGACTGCGATTCGGGCAGAGGTTCTGATCCGGGCGCGGCCGATCTCGATGCGGGTGCGCATCCGGACGTCTCCCCGGATGGCCTCGGCCAGACGGGCGAGGAGCCCACCGAGGTCGCGGGCCTCGAGACGGGCGGCAGCGGCCAGGGCAGCGACGATCAGGTCGGCGGATGAATGGTTGAGATCATTGGCGAGACCGTCGAGGGCGGCTTCGAGGGGCTGATGGCGCAGCCGGTGAGCGAACGCCTGCAACTGCCTTCGGATGGCGGTTGGCGCGACGGCGGCGGTCTGGATGAGTGATTCCTCCAACCCCGACGCTCCGGCCATGGTGTCGCGGATCATGTCTGCCCAGGTGGCGATGGCGTCGGCGGTAGCCGTCTCCTGTGCACGCCGAGCGGTGCCACCCATAGCGGCAGGTCCCGCCAGCACGCCGAGGGTGGTGCCGATGCCCGCGACTGGCCACCCGGTGACCAGTCCCACGATGATGCCCGTGAGCAGTGCTCCGGCGAGCCAAGCGGTGGCCCGTTCCGCCCGTACCGCCGCAGGTACCAGCCGGCGGGCATCGGGTACCACCTTGATTCCTCTCACCGCGGTGACGCCCAACCACAGTCCGAACCCGATGAGACCACCGGTGGCTGCGGCGACGAGGAGATTCATGTTCGCCGCCAACCAGAAGCGGTCGAAAGGAAGGAGGCGTCAAAGCTGGCGGCGACCAGTCGTGCCAGCGTGTCGTTTCTGATGGTCGGGCCGGGAGCCGGTACCGCTTTTCCGTCGGCTGCCGGTCGGTAGACCTCGTTGGTCGCGATCTGGCGCTGCTCCGCCTCCAACACCTCGCGGATGCTGGTGACCCGGCGGGTGCCGTCCACCCATCCCAGGTGGACAATCAGGTCCACGGCGTTGGCGATCCACTTGTTCGACGTCTCCTCGTCGAGACCGGCTTCGGCCGTGTACATGCCGAGTCGAACGATCGCTCCCTTGGAAGAGTCGGCATGGATCGAGGACATCGAACCGTCGTTGCCCTGGGACATGGCCCGCAGCATGTCGACCACCTCGACACCGCGGATCTCCCCAACGATCACCCGGTCGGGGTTCTGACGCAGCGTCGCCCGCACACAATCAGCCAGGGACGCTTCGCCTCGGCCTTCAATATTCGCACCCCGGCGCTCCCACATCACCTGGTCGGGGTGGAGATCAGCGAACCGGTCTAAACCGATCTCGAGGTTGTCCTCAACGGTGACAACCCGCTCATCCGGCGGAATCTCATTGAGGAGACACCGCAGCATCGTCGTCTTGCCGGTGTTCGTCCCTCCGGCCACGATCAGGTTCAGTTTCGCTCTCACCGCCGCCCCCAAGAACTCGGCCAACCCTTCGTCGATCACGCCCAGCTCGATGAGATGCTTGAGCCGGTAGATACTGAAGTCGTGGCGGCGGATTGTGATCGCCGGCCGACCCGTCAACCCCATCACCGCATGGAGGCGCTCACCTCCCGGGAGTTGCAGGTGCAGCTCCCACGACACCTGATCCCAACGCTTCTCGCTGCGTCCGATCCTGCGGGCGGCGCTGGCGACCATGTCGATCAGGTCACGGTCCGAATCGGCGGCCGGCTCGCCTCGGACCTTGGTGCCGTCCCGGTACACGAGCCACACGTTGTCGAAACCGTTGACATGGATGTTCGACACGTCCGGATCATCAATGTATGGCTGGAGACGTCCCAGCCCGTGGACCCGGTGGAAAACCGCCTCGGCCAGGTCCGACTCCGTGGCCGGGTCGAGAGGAGTCTGTCCGTTCCGGTAGGCGTTCTCGGTAAGTTGGGTCAGCTCGGCGGCGATCAGTGAGTGGGTGAGGGCACGTTCGTCTTCGAGGCTCAACGGAGCATCCCCGTCGTGAGTCCGGAGATGCTCGGACAGCTTCTCTGCCACCGCACGGTGCAGCCGCCCACCCAGGTCGTTGTTGCCGGTCACGAACCCGTCTCCTCTGCAACCTTCGACGCCACAACCTCCGCTGCGGGGACCATTGCCATACCCTGATCGAGGACGGCGCGGGGCGGCGCCAAGCTGGCCGCCAGCGTGGCTGCCGATCGGACAAGGAGGGAACGGCGCAGGTCGCGAACCGCGCCATGGGTGCCCGACAGCACAGCCGCCGTCCTCGGATCCCAGGCGATCACACCGGCCACTTCAGCACCGAACGCGGCGGCCACCTCGTCGGACCCGTACGGCCGGTCACCGACCAACAACAAGCCGGCGTCGATCCCGGATTCTTTGAGAGCCGCCCGTCGATGGGCGGCAGGTCGAAGCTGATCGAGCGACGGGCGTGTCACCACCATCACCACTCCTGCCTCCAGCAGAGGACCGATCACGCCAGAACCCGGTGGCATCCGGCCACAGTCAACGATCACGTCAACCTCGGTCTGGGCAGCGGACCAGACGGCGAATGCTCCGGCCAGATCCCCCAACACGGCATGAGCCTCGTCGGCGGAGGCAGGACCGACCAGCACCCGAACCCCACCGGGTAGCTGCTGTGCGCACTGCCAAACCGCGTCGTCGTCGAGTTCCCGCCGAGCGACAGCCGCCAGCGAAGACAACCCAGGGGAATCACCGAGGCCGTACCGGGCCGCGATCACCCCACCGAAAGGGTCAGCTTCCACCAGCAGACAGGAGCGACGCTCCGGCCAGGTCGCTGCCACCGCCAATGCAGTGGTCGTCACCCCGGGAGCGCCGTGGGCGGAACCAAAACAGACCAGGCTCATCGTTCGACCCCCGCGACCAACACCAACCGAACCTGACCCGCCCCAGCTGCCCCAGCTACCTCGGCAGCCGCGGTGGCCGGAACCCGCAGCGAAATGAACCGGTCCCCCTGCGTGCCCAGCTCGGCGACATCGAACACCTCCGCTGACCGGACCACCACCCGGGTGCTGGTGCTATCCGAAACAGACGACCCCCCGTCGGTCACTACCACGTCCACCCGGTCACCAGGCGCCAACAGCAGCGTCGGATACTCGCCCGGCGACAACGCCAACCCGACCACACCCTCCCCGGCGTCGAGGACGCTCCGGGAAACGAAATGCGCACCGGTGAGGATGGTTCCCGCCTCCAGATCAGCCACCGCGGTCAGACCCACGATCCCCGACGCCGCCTCCGACGACAGTGTCGTGATCGGGTCGTCGGTCGCCACAAACACCACCATCAGGTCACCGGAGGAGATCACCTGGCCCCTCTCCACCGGCTCGGCGAGAGCCAGCACGGGCTCTCGGGCGGCGGCACCCGAGAACAGCACCACCGCCACCAGCGCGCTCACCGCCACCACGAACACCGCGATCAGCAGCTGAGGCACCTGCACCCTGCGGCGTGGCGGCTCCAACCGGAAGGGGCCAGAACCAAGTTTGCCGTCGCCAGCTGGGTCCGCTCGCCCAATCGATGAGCTTGTAGTGCTCCGAGTCACGTCATCCTCCTGTCTCCACCGCTTGGATCTCGCCGACCGCCACCCCGAATGCGGCGCTCAGATCAGCCGTGCCGAACACTCCCTGGTAGACGTCGTTGATCCACCACTCGAACTCCCACGTAACCGTCACCGACGCCTCGAAACGGCCCTCCGGCTCGCCGTAGGACGAGTGCTCATACGTGTATGAACAGTCCGTCGCGTCCTCCGAAGCCCCGGACGTCCACGCCACACCCGGCCCCAAACATGTGACTCCACCCCCGTCGCCCATCACCCAACGGGCATGAGTCGGAGTCGCCCGCACCGTCACAGTGGTAAACCCACGAGTCTCAGAAACCTCGACCGGCGACCAGGACGCCGGATCCAGCCACAACCATGTCGGAACAGCAACGAATGTCTGCTGGACCAGGGGCGGACTCGTCTCCGGGACAGGCGGTGGCGGTTCCAAACGGGCCACCGCCACATCGCGGATCGCCTCAGGCGGCACCGGTGGTGTCACCTCCACCGCGAACTCGTGGGAATGGACCGGCTCCCCATCCCGCCAGCAGGTCACGTTCCACCACCAATACTCCCCCGTCGGATCGAACCCAAGATGCTCCACGTCCCCCGCGGTGAACTCGTCGGTGGCATAGAACTCGACCTCATCACCCTCCTGGTACGGGCCCACTGCGGCGGTGCAATAGATGTCCCAGGTCTCATGAACCGTCCGCTCACCAGGCCGTCCCGGCGTCTTGCCGTGGCACTCAGCAACCACATCACCGCCGCCCTGATAGATGTCACCCTCGCCGGAGCAGTGGTTGGCAGACGCCGGCGCGGCTTGGAGCACCACCGCCGCGGAGATGGCGATGGCGAGACTCAGACGGACGGAAGTCCGCGATCTGTTGGAGCAAATTCGCATGCGAAATCCACTTGCCCTTGTAGGTCGGACACCTTCCACAGGCCGTCCTCGAGAATCATCACGGCTGACTCGAGGTTCCTTTGACCGGTCCGAACGGCCGGCACGTCGTCGAGTCGCTCGCCCGTATCAATGTCATAAAGCCCGTAATCGGGGGATGGCTCGAGGCAGCTGAGAATCACGAGTTCGGTCGGGCTGCGCAGCTCGATCACCTCGGGGTGCAGGCTGGGTTGACCCCGAAGCGCAGCTCCGCGAGCCTCGTGATCAGAGAGAAGATCCACGACCAGACCAAGCTGCGGCTCGGCAAGAACTTGATCAATGATCGGGGACTCGGGGTCGGCTGGATCCCAGTAGTCCGTCCAACCCGCGTAGAAGGCCTCATATCCCTCAATGGCTGCCTCGGCCATGGCCCTGGGAACGCATCCGCCAGCTCTGGGGATACGAACGGCGTCCACGATCCAGCCCTTGTCGCTTCGAATAAGATCCGCCTCGTACCAGACGCCGACGGCGTCGGTGAACGATGGTGCCAAGAGCACGCAGTCCTCGACGGTGGCCCGATCAGCGTCCGAGGTCGTGACGGCTGCGTGCAACGCGACTTCGGTTTGAACCGGACCAAGGCCAGACGAGCGTTGGCGCTCGAACAGAGTGAGAGCACCATCGACCACCTCCGGGGAGGCAACGGCTTCGAGAGGACCCCGATCAAGGTCATCGGACGCCCGCACATCGATCCATGCGTTCCAGTACGCGCCCCATGCGGCGATCACGTCCTGTTCGGAGGGACGGGTCGTGGTGGTCGTGAGCGACGTCGGCGTTGTTGTTGAGGACGCTTCGCCAGTGGTCGACACCGGATCGGTCGACGATGTCGTCGTGGATTCCGTGGATCCGGTCGACGTGCAGGCGCCAAGGATCAGCAGCGCCGCAAATGCGACGCCAACGACAAACGGCGGCCGGGGCAGGTCGCCGAACCCGATTGACCAGCGCCCTGGGCTCAAATGGCTACCACCTTTCACAGACGCTGAACCAACACTACGCGTCGGAGGTAGCAGGGGGTGGGGCAGAAATATTCGCATCATGTCATCAAGGAGATATGGGGCGCCTGCCGCGGGGCAACGCGACAGCCCTGTCATTTCAATGTCGGCAGCCCTCCAACACAGCGTGGGGCCGCCCGGGATAGCAAGATCTGACATCTCCATGAGCAGACAGTTGCATCGAACCCTGTCACCAGAGTGTCAGTAGCCCTGTCAAGAACCCTCCAATCCCAACGTGCTCCTGGGGAACTCGGGGTCTCGGCGCGCTAGTGGGCGTTGCGTGGGCGCGGGAGCTGGCGGGTAGGAATCGACAACGAAATGGCACTCCCCTGAAAGGGTCAGCATCCACGATCTGCCCATGAACGAAGACGACCGCCTTCTTACGGCTGAGGATCTCGCCGCCTTCCTCGACGTCCCGATCAAGACGCTGTACGCGTGGCGGTACCGGGGAGAGGGACCCGTCGGCTTTCGGGTGGGCAAGCACGTCCGCTACCGGTGGACTGATGTCGAACAATGGATCCGAGACCGGGTTCGTGTCGCCGAGGTACGAAGGAGCTCGGATCGGACTCGCACCCGAACGCATGTCGGTGATCGTCGGTAGAGTCGCAATTGGGTGGCTTCGGCCGACGACCGGATCCGCTATTGGCTCAGGAGCGAACATGGCGAACATCAGGAGACGGCAGACGGCAAGTGGCGAGACCCGCTGGGATGTCCGCTACCGCGATCCGGATAAGGGAGATCGAACCCGTACCTTCCATCGGAAGGCCGACGCACAGAAGTTCGCCAACGTGGTGGAAGCGGACATCACCCGCGGCGATTGGCTCGACCCCCAACTCGGCAGGGAAACCTTCGGCGACTGGGCAGACCGTTGGGTGCCGACCATCGCCGGCCTCACCCCCAAGACACGCGAGAGCTACGAGTCAATCCTTCGTCGTCATCTCCTCCCCCGATTCGAAGACACTCCTGTCAACCGCATGGACCACCCAACTGTTGTGGCGTTGCTGGCCGAACTCACCTCGACCGGAGCGGGGGCCGGCACGGTGCGCAATGTCCGGGACGTACTCCGGCTCGTACTCGAGTTAGCCCGACGATCCGGCGCGATCAAGGTCAATCCGGTTGAAGGTGCAAAGGCTCCGAAGAAGCCGCCCGCCGAGATGGTGTTCCTCAGTGCCGACCAGATCATGACCCTCGGAGAGGAACTGGCCAATCCGCCGATCAGGCGAGGTGGCGGGGAGCACCTACGGCCCCGATATCAGGAGCGTGGGCTGCTCGTGCGATTCGCCGGCTTCACTGGTCTACGGGCGGGCGAGATCGTCGCGCTCCGAACGGAGTCGGTTGATCTCCTCCATGGTCGCGTCCAAGTTGTGGCCTCGGCGACGGAGGCGTATGGGAAGCTCCAGTTCGGAGCACCAAAGACCTACCAACGTCGGGCAGTACCCATCCCCCAGGCACTCGTCGCAGAGCTGACGACGCACCTTGCTGGCAAGGCCGGTCGCGACTTCGTGTTCACCTCATCAAGGGGCGGACCACTCCGACACTCGAACTTCTACGCCCGGCATTTCAAGCCTGCGGTGCTCCGAGCCGGTCTCCCTGAGCAGATGAGATTCCACGACTTGCGGCACAGCTACGCCGCCATGCTCATCGCCGAAGGAGCCCACCCACGGGCGATCATGGAGCGGATGGGGCACAGCACCATCCAGGTCACCCTCGGAACCTACGGCCACCTCTTCCCGAGTCTCGAAGCCGCGCTCACCGATGCCCTCGACGAGGTGTACCGAAGGGCAGAGCCGACGCGCCCGGCCGATGTCCGTGAGATGGGCTTGTAGCGCCGAAATGAAGTCCGACACCGTCGACCTCAAGCTCCTCTTCGGGAAGGACGTCAGGTACCTGGTTCCTCTGTTTCAGCGCCCGTACGTCTGGAACCAGGTGGAACACTGGGAACCACTCTGGTCGGATGTCACCCCGATCGTCGAGTCGTATCGGACCACGCCGGAGGATGCCGCGCCCCATTTCTTGGGCGCCGTAGTACTCGACCACGTATCGACCCAGGTGGCCGAACTCGAGGCACGTCAGGTCATCGATGGTCAGCAGCGACTGACAACCCTCCAGATATTGATCGCGGCCTGCCGGGATGTGGCCCAGGGGCGGAGCTTCGACAAGCAAGCCCGCGTCCTGGCAAAGCTCACCGAGAACGACCAGGACTTGATCGTCGAGAGTCACCATCTTCTCAAAGTGTGGCCCACCAACGTCGACCGCGCTTCCTTTGAGGCCGTGATGGCAGGACGGGTCAAAGAGGCCGACCGCAACTCTCCGATAACTCGGTGCTACCAGTACTTCACCAAGACGGCATCGCAGTGGTTGGAGGAAGCCGAGGATGATGCCGAGGCCGCCCTGGGCGCGCTGACATCCGTGCTTCGATCGCTGCTCAAGGTCGTGGTCATTGACCTCGAACGCAACGACAACGCACAAGTCATCTTCGAGACGCTCAACGCCCGAGGTACGCCGCTGCGGGCATCGGACCTGATCAAGAACCTGCTGTTCCAGCGGGCAACCGATGCTGGCGAACCGGTCGAGCACCTCTACGAGACCTACTGGCGGGAGCTCGAGGAGCCCCGATGGAGGAAGGAAATCCGACAAGGCCGGCTGAAACGCCTGCGCCTCGACTTGTTCCTCAGCCACTACCTGACGATGCGGAACGGGAAAGAGGTCAGTGTGCCCTCCCTGTTCGACCAGTTCCGCACTTTCACGACGAGCAGCTGGTCCGAGTCGGTGGAGGATCTCCTCAAGGATCTCAGGAAATACGCAGCCGTCTACGACCTGTTCGACAACCTGTCGACGGATGATCCCCGTGGCCTCTTTTTCTATCGCTTGCGAACCATGCAGATCACCACGGCGGACCCACTGCTCCTCTATCTCTTCGGCCTGGAGGATGACGGCATGGCATCCGACTCGCTCGACAGAGTGCTTCGGAGGTTGGAGGACTATCTGGTTCGTCGGATGGCGTGCCGGCTCACTACCAAGAACTACAACATCGTGTTCCTCGGACTTCTCCAGGCCGTCCAGGAGGACCCCACGAACGCCGATACCGTGACCGAGCGCCACCTGTCAGCGTTGGAGGGCGACAGTCAGCTCTGGCCGGACGACAAGGCATTCCGAACTGCGCTCGAGACAGGTGAGCTGTACAGGGCGCTGTCGCGAGCCCGCCTCCGAATCGTCCTTGAAGCCCTAGAGACGGCCTCCAAGACCAAGTACGCCGAGACACTCCTTGTGCTCGACAAGCTAACGATCGAACACTTGATGCCTCAGGCCTGGCAAGCACATTGGCCCCTACCCTCTGATAAGCACCCGCTCGCGGCCGAGAAGGAACGAGAGCAGCGGATCCACCGTCTCGGCAACCTCACCCTCGTGACCGAGCGGCTCAACCCGAAACTCTCAAACGGATCGTGGGCGGCAAAGCGTGCCGACATCCTTGAACACAGTGCTCTTTCGCTCAACCGGAGTGTCCCACCCCAGTGGGACGAGGACGCCATCGACAACCGCGGTGGCACCCTCGCCGACGTCGCGATCTCCATCTGGCCTGGACCGTCTGACGGAGCCAGGCAGGACATTGCCACATACGCTGAGGAGCCGGAGGAAGAGCCGCTCCGCACTGAACCCATCAGCGCGGAGGATCTTTCGCTCGGCCTACTGCGTATCCCCGTCGAGGCCGCGGCGCTGTTCCCAGCTGACGACGGTGAGGTGACCGTCATCCTGAGGGGCATGGAGACATCGGGCTCATGGCAGGCTGGTCTCGCTGGCGACGGTGATGGTTTTGGCGCTCTGACATTGGATCCGAGCTTGCTTGGGAGGCTCGCCGAGGAAGACGATTCCATGATCATCACAGGGCATGCCCCAAACGGGGTCTTCGTTGACTGAACCCTGGCCAAGAATCGCCTCCCCGGGGGCGGTGCCGGAGCTCACGACTGTTGAGTGCGACTGAGCCATGACATGCCGAGACGAAATCCTCGAAGCCTTCCGGAACCTCGCCCGTCGACATCGACGCGACACGTTCTCCCCCTCCGAGGTCGTGGATGAGATGAGGGGCCAGGGGACCCGATACCGAGAGTCCACGATCCGAACTCACATCGTGTCCCGGCTGTGCGGTAACGCCCCTGACCACCACGCGGTCGTCTACGACGACCTCGAACGGGTCGAACCCGGCCTGTGCAGGCTGAGGCGAGCGTGATGGAGATCGCGATTCTGGCCTGGGGTTCCCTCATCTGGAGGCCGACGCACTGCGGAGAGACCCTCGCGCTGCAGGTACCGGGCCAGTGGGAACAGGACGGTCCGTCGCTCCCGGTTGAATTCGCCAGGATCTCCCGCGATGGTTCTCTCACCCTCGTCGTCGTACCCGGCTATCCCCACCAGGTCAGGACGCTCTGGTCGGTGAGCAGCCATAAGGAACTCGACCCAGCCATCCGCAATCTCGCGACCCGAGAGGGCATCACGGAGAATCTCTCATCGATCCACGGGGTCCGCCGAGACGGCTCCCGAATCGGTTCCGTCGATGACCGCATCGCGTCAACTGCCCTCGGCTGGCTGTTGGAGCGACCGACCCTCGATGCAGTCATCTGGACGGGTCTTGGCACGCAGCCGGGTCGATGGCGAGACCGGGGTTACACCGAGGGCTTCACTCCTGACAATGCCGTGTCATACCTCAGGTCACTCCAAGACGAGGAAACCCATCCGGCCCACGAGTACATGCGACGGACGCCCGCGCAGATCACCTCCCCGATCCGCCAACGTGCCACGGCCGAGGGGTTCTCCTGAGTCGCCTTTGCGAGCACACTCTCCTGCCGGGTGACTGAGCCAGCTCTCTAGATCTAGAAGACCTCCCAGGTGCCCCAATCGATCCCGCGCCGACGTGTGGTGCGACCTTGGATTGCATCAGCGACGGCCTCCGCGGCCTGTGCTCCGATCTCAGCCTTCCGATCCTCTGGCATGTCGTCCCACAGCTCTTCGGACACCACATGGAGATCACCTCCGAGGGGATAGGTCCGGAAGGGGACACCGAAGCTCCTCAACCGTCGGCGTATTGCGGATCGCAGCGGCTCGAGCTGGTCGCCAGGAACACCCGTCACCACGGTTCCAGCCTCGGCAAGGACCTCATCCACAACGAATCCAACAATCAAGGGAATCCGGTCATCAGGAGTAATGCTCTCCAGATCGCGGGAGACGATGCGGAGACAGTTTCGACAGCTCGGTACGTGAACGCTGATACCCACACGGTCAAACGGTGGCCCATCCCCGGACTCCATCTCGATCCACTCCAGACCGCAAAGGGTGCGAACCTTCCAGATCGGCGCGAACAGGGCGTCGAGGTCGTACGACGTCGCCCAGGCTTCGCTCCCTGTGCGCCACTCCGCGAGAGCCTGGCGCCCCCGTTCATACCCTTCCGCCAGACCCGCAAGGTGGCTCGAGGAGACACCGACAAGCAAGTATCGGACGTCGCGAATTGCTAGTTCATTCAGCCCATGACGCATCGTGACTTACAGTCAAGTCCAGATCGCTCGGATGCTCCGCTTTCCGCATGAGTTCTTTCACGGCGTGCAGCCGCATTTCGGACCACCGACTGTCAGCTGATGACTCGGTGGGTGAAGGTTCTGACCGCCAAAAAGCGGCGCTACGCGATGAATCGTGGTTGGCGGCCTCGTATTCGTGCGGTGGGTTGAGTATGCCATTTGATGCCGAGTCGTCCGATGAGGCGACGGCGGTAGTGGTCATGGTTTCGGAAGCCGTGGGCGTTGCGGCGGATCTTCTCGGTGAGCATGTGGATGTTCTCGACTCGTCCGTTGGAGGCCCGCTGGGTCCGGTGGTAGGCGAAGACCTGTTCGGACCAGCGGCTGATGGTGCGGGCGAGACGGGTGAGCTCGGGGACGTCGGCGTCGGCTGAGAAGATGTAGAAGGCGATCATCCGCCGTCGGGCATGATCCTCGTCGACAGCCGAGAACACTTCTCTCAGCAGCTCCTTGGCTACCCATGCCGCTCCCACCTCCCCGTCAGGGTCGCCAGCATCCAACATGGTCTTCATCCATTCGAAGCGGTCGGCTGAGAGTCGTTCGTCGGCGGTCAACAGGACACGGCGTGCCCGATACAACGGGTCGCTCTTCCGGCCCCGATGTCCGAGCGTTTGTTGTTGGACACGACGGCGGACATCGTCGATCGCCTGGTTGGCGAGACGGACGGGTAGGGGTCGGAGGCGAAGCGCCGTGCGTCCTTGCGGATGTCGGTTTCTTCGCCCCCGCCCTCCGAACCCGGCGTGCTTGTTTCCAGGCACCGGGCTCTCCACGTTCAGCCCATGGTGAGAATCTCTTCCAGCCAAGCGTGCTCGTCGGCGTCGTCTACGTTGACCAGACGGAATCGGGCTCCGGCCGGGTCGACCTCGTGGGTGTTCCAGGCGTGGGCGATTCGTTGGCCTCGGTAGCGGTATCGCACGACGGGCATCCTCTCTGGGTTGTAGAGGGACAGATCTCCTGAGCGTGGTTCCCATTCGGGATACCGGCGCTGGAGGTCTTTCCATCCCCACGAGGGGTGCTTGCGTTTGATCCACCGGATGACACGACGCCATGCGAAATGGCCGAGGTAGCGGAATGTCCGTTTCGATGAACCGAAACGGAAATACGCTGCCCAGCCTCGCAGGGCGGTGTTGAGTGGATAGAGGATCTCGGCTAATTCCAGGTTGGTGGTGTTCGAGGCGGTGAGTTCCCGCACCCGGTCCTTGATCCGCTCCAAGGAGCGGCGGGACGGGTAGGTGTAGATCACGTCGCCTCGGCCGGGGACATGCTGCTTGGAGATGGTGTATCCCAAGAAGTCGATGCCCTCGCTGAGATGGGTGATACGGGTCTTGTCCCTGTGGAGAGTCAGTCCCATCTCGAAGAGATGGTCTGCGATCTCCTCCCGCAGGATCTCGGCTTGTGGCTGGGCGTCGGGGCCTTTGATCATCACCACGAAGTCGTCCGCGTAGCGGACCATCCGATAGGTGATGAGCCCCTTCTTGCGTCGCCAGTGCGCCTGGTCCCAGGTGCCGAACAGCTCTTGTTGGCGCTGATCGAAGAACCGATCGAGGCCGTCGAGAGCAATGTTGGCGAACAGGGGCGAAACCACGCCACCTTGGGGTGTGCCGATCATGGTGGCCTCACGGTCACCGGATTCGGTCATCACCCCTGCTTTGAGGAAGGATCGGCACCATGCCAGCACCCGCTTGTCGGAGATCCTCGCCGTGAGCCCATCGGTGATGAGCCAGTGGGGGATCTCGTCGAAGCAGGCTTGGATGTCACCCTCGATCACCCAGTCGTAACCGATCGGGTTCTGAGCGAGGTGGACAACCTCGGCGATGGCGTCGTGGGCGCGTCGTCCGGGCCGAAACCCGTATGACTGAGACCGGAAACCGGCCTCGAATACGGGTTCGATCACCCCACGGAGCGCCTCTCCCACCACCCGGTCCCGCAAAGCGGGCACCCCGAGACGGCGGGTTCCTTCATCCCGTTTGGGGATCAGCTTCTCTCTCACCTCCAAAGCCTGGAAGGTCCGACTCCACAGGTCGTCTCGGATATCGGTGAGGAACCGCTCCACACCCCGCCGTTCGACCGAGCCACGAGTGGCCCCGTCAACACCGGCGGTGTGGGCTCCCTTGCGGCTGGCCACCCGATGCCACGCCGCCACCAAGCTGTGACGGTCATATACCAGGTTGGCCAGATCCGAGAACCGCCGCTGCGGTTCGTCCCTTGCCCATCGGTAGAGCTTTTGCTGCACGTCGAGTAACCAGGCTCGTGCCTCGTCGGGCTCGGGCCACGGATCACCAATATTCACTGGTGGCTCCTCTCGCGCCAGTTGCTCTGTCTTCACGCTGGACCCCTTCGCCCTGCGACCGGCTTTCCCGGCCTCCACGACAGGTCGTCACTCCTGCGACTACTACGGGTCCTCCGCCACGTCCCCACCCCATCACCAGACCATGTGGTTAGCCCCAAAGGGGGCGGGATGAGACGCTTCCCACGTTCACACGCAACCGTTTGAAGAGTTAGGCACTCGGCTCTATCCCGGAAGGCATGTCCAGCGGGCACACACAGCGTTCCGCCGGTCCCGGCCCAGGGAAAGGCCGGGCGGCTCCCCATCCACGGGAGAGAGCCGTCACCTCCACACCGCCCATATCCACCAGGTTGGAGCGGTCGACCCATTACGGGACCTCGTAGCCGATGCGTTTTCCTATACCTTCTCCTCTCGCTAGCCCGCCACGGCCATCTGATGGTGCTGACCGTGCGGTACGTTGTCAGGGCGCTTCGTCCCAGACGGCGCATGTCCGCCGCCAAGACGGCCCCCAGCTTCTCCCGGCCACTGTGATGACCGAGGGCAGGCATCCCGGCCTGCACGGTGTGCGTGCGCCTCGTGGCGCACCATGAAAGTGATCGACGACCACGGTGGCGTTGTCGAGACGGTCCTCGAGCGCCCGGCGGTAGCCGGCGGCCGGATCGAGGGTGGCGAGCCGGATACGGTCACACCAGTCCTCTCCCCGCTCTGTGAGCCACTTGCCCAACACGTCACGGGAACGGCCTTCGATCACGTCGAGGAGCCGGTGACGGTCCAAGTCGACGATCTGGGTGGTGTAGACGGTCCGATGATCCCCGGTGGCGTTCAAGAACCGTTTCTCGTCGACCCCGATCGCCGACACCCCCTCCAACCGGTCAGGGTCATCGACGGCAGGGTCGGTGAAGACGGCGGTCGCCTGATGAGCGGTGTGCCAGCCCACCCCGAAGGCTGCCGCCGCCGCCGCGATCGAGTCACCATCGACGTTGACCATCTCGGCGATCCGTCTCCGCGCCCGTTCGGTCAGCGCCGCCCGAGGGAGAATCTCCGATGTCGTCTCCGACCAGGTCGCCACCTCACAGTCAGGATCGGGGCATCTGAACCGCCGTTTCGACCATGCCAGCACCGTTGGTGTCCCCGAGATGGGAAGATCCCGCACCAGCGTCCGGGACCGGCCATGACCGGTCGCCCGAGTTCCACACCCGACACAGCCGACCACATCGGTGACGGTCTCGACGAACAGCCACAACTCGCCGTCCACCAGCTGCTGGGCACCCACCACGAACCCGGGCATCCCCACCAGCACAGTCGCACCACGGCTACCTTGAATCACGGACAAGGGTCTCTCCTTCTGCAGATCTACATTCCGCAGAATGACGGGGCCCTTGCCCGCGTCGTGGGATTACCGAATCAGCTCCCGGAACTCACCACGCCCCACACTCCATCGCGTTGAGCCCAAAAAGCTCAGTCCGACTGCGCCGATGAGGAGCACGAGGAGGAAGGCTGGGGTGGGCATGTGTGGTAGCTGGGCGGTGAGGGTGGCGCGTAGTCCTTCGCTGACGTACACCATCGGGTTAGCCAGCACGAGTACCTGGAGCCATGGGATGTTGCTGAGGGCGGCCCACGGGTAGTAGACGCCTCCAAGCATCGTCATCGGAAGGAGCACGAGGGCGAACAGGACCTGGATCTTGTCGGGGTCGGTGACCGTGCCCAGGAATAGTGCGCCGGCGGAGGCGAGGATGGAGCCGCTGACCATGACGAGGATCAGAAGCGGCCAACTGGCCACCTCGATGACGGGTGCCTGACCGGCGGCGTGGATGAACAACACGGCGGGGAACACCAACAACCCGCCGATGAGGGCCTGGATGGCGCCGACGACGATCTTCTCCAGCGCCAAAGCCGAAACCGGCAGGGGGCGAGAACCCGGTCTTCGATCGACCGGAGCAAGGACAGTTCCATCATCAGCGGGAAGATCACCGCGAACAGGCCTTGCATCACGATTGCCATGCCCACGAGCCCGGGGACGAGGATGGTCGAGTAGCTGGTGCCGGTCTCCTCGGCGAAGCGGCCTCCGCTGATCGTCGGGATCACGTAGGCGAAGACGAACACGAAGAGGAGTGGCTGGAGAATGACTCTCATGAAGGAGGTGGCGAAGGTGCGACGCATCACACGCATATCCCGCGCGAGCATGGCGAGGAAGGCGCTCATCGCTCTGGGGTCGTGGGACCTGGAGCGATCGGCAGCCGTGGTCATTCTCGATACTCCCGTCCTGTAAGGGTCAGGTAGACGGTCTCCAAGCTGGGAGGCATTCGGGTGGCCTCGACCACGGGGACACCTGCGGAGGTGCCCAACGCGATGAGCTCGCCGAGCAGCCTGACATCGGACTGTGTGATGACCCGCAGTCGACCGTCGGTGACATCCATCTGTCGTACCGTGGGGCGGCCGGCGAGATCGGCGACACTGTCCGGGGGCGTGCCGTCGAAGGCCACGGTGATCACGGTGTCCGCTCCCGAGCTTCTCTTCAGGGCTTCGACGGTGTCGCAGGCCAAAACTACGCCATCGTCGATGATGGCTACTCGGTCGCACAGCTGCTCAGCCTCCTCCATGTAGTGGGTGGTGAGCAGGATGGTTTGGCCGTCCGCCTGCAACTGGCGCAACGAGTCCCACAAGTTGACGCGGGTCTGGGCGTCGAGGCCGACGGTGGGCTCGTCGAGGAACAACACCTGTGGCCGGTGGGCCAGTGCCCGGCAGATCATTAGACGTCTCGCCTGGCCACCGGACAGCTCCCTCGGCATCGCTCGCTGCTTGTCGGCGACACCGAACAGGTCGAGCAACTCCCGAGCACGGTCACGCGCTCCCCTGGAGCTCATGCCGAAGTACCGGCTCCGGAACTCGAGGTTCTCGGCGACGGTCAGATCCTGATCCAGGGTGTTGTTCTGGGACACCATCCCGATTCGACGTTTGACCTCGACCGGGTGGTGGACCACGTCAATCCCGAGAACCGACGCCGACCCCGAGGTGGGGACGATCAGGGTGGTGAGCATGCCGATGGTGGTCGACTTGCCCGCACCGTTGGGACCCAAGAGACCGAAGAACTCTCCGTCCGGGATCGCCAGGTCGATACCTCGCACCGCGGGCACTTCACCGTCGCTTGCGAGGAAGGTCTTGCTCAGTCCAATTGCTTGAACGGCAGGCACGGACACGTCAGACACCTCCCCGCTCCGCCATACGCAGGCCATGATGATGCTCCACCAGGTCGGCTGCCACCGACAACAGCGGATCCGGCCCGGGTGCCGGCAGAGGTGCTCGGTCGCCGGCTCCGCCGTCCACGACAACCGAGACGGTGCAGCGCCTTTGGATCCGGGCATGGGGTGGCGGCTCTTGGCCAACGATCCGCAACGCGTCGGGAAACTCGGCCGGCCAACCAGGCGAACCCGACGAAACCACCACCCGAAGGCGGGCTCGTGCCGCTTCCCGGCGGGCGTCGCACAGACTCCGGCCGATTAGGAGGGGCGTCTCCACATTGCGGTGAGACACCCGCATCACTCCTCCTCGATCCATGCCTCGACCGCCTTCCGGCTGATCCCCGATTCGAGGAGAACCCGAGCGCCCGGTGACTTCTCGTCGCGGAGGATCCCGAGGAGGATGTGCCCGGTTCCGATACGACGATCACCGCTACGGATCGTCTCCCGCAATGCCAGCTCCAGCACCTTCTTGGAGTCAGCCGAGAACGGAATATGACGACCAGCGCCGGCAGCGCCCTCGTCCGAATCCGTCTCCCGCTGGGCCGCAGACCTGATCGCGTCCACGGAACCGAGAGCCGTGATCGCCCGACAAGCAACACTCTCCGGATCGTCAACGAGCCCAAGCACCAGGTGCTCGGTACCCACATGAGTACTCCCCGCCTCTCGGGCATGGGTCACGGCACTGCGCACCACATGCCGCGCCTCCTCGGCCAACCGGGTAAGAAAGAAGCCTCCACGACGTTGACGTCCTTTCGGGGTGAACCGTTTCTGTGCGGCCTGTTTGCTCACCCCCATGCATTCCCCGATCTCCTCCCAGGTCGCACCCGACGAACGGGCACGCGCCACAAAATGGCCGACCAGGCCGTCACCCAACTCGGTGATTCGACCCGACAGGACAACCGCCTCGGTGAGCTGCTGTAGCAAATCAGCCTCCGGGGTTGTCTTCTCGACCAGACGGATCAGGTCATCTGGCGTAGGCAAAGACTCCATCATGCCGTCAACCCAGAGTTGACCTCCGCAGTCTGTCAACTCTGGGTTGACCAAAGTCGAACGCCTTGGGCGACCTTGTCAGGAGGACTCAGAGACCCATCGACGGCCGAAGATTGCCCACCAGCTTTCGGCTCTCGCGGTATGGACGCGGTATGGAGGCTCACAACGGCCGATCCCAGGGATCCCAGAAAAGCCGAAAACCCTTGCAGTGCAAGGGTTTTCGTTCGTAGCGGGGGCAGGATTTGAACCTGCGACCTTCGGGTTATGAGCCCGACGAGCTACCAGACTGCTCCACCCCGCGTCGTGTTGTCCTTCAAGTGTACGTCAGCCCTGGATGGACTGCAAAGGCACATCGGCCCATTCCGGCGTTGCTCTATGCCAGAACACGGGCACTCAACAACGCAAGAATGGGGAAGTGTCAGCCGCCGGTGCCGATCAGTTCGATTGCCTGGGCGATGAACTCCTGCGCTTCGATGATCTTGGCCTGATAGGCGCCAAGGTCGCCCCGGTCCAGCGCAGTCTGTGCTGCAGTGAACGCCGCATCCGCCTGCCGTAGAAGGTTGGCCACATCTCCGGACACCGGTTCACCGTCACCCGGCTCGACACCCGGGACGACTCCGTCACCCGGTACAACATAGCCTTCGAAAACGGCCGCCATTGCTTCGTCGAGGGTGTCTCGCATCACAATCCGATCGTCGAATACGACGACCACTTTCTTGAACTCGGGCAGCGCCGAACCGCGGTCCTCACCCTGGAGGTAGATCGGCTGCACATACAACACGGACTCGTCCACCGGCACCACCAGCATGTTGCCCTGGATGACGACCGAGCCTTCCTGGCCGAGCAGCGTGAACTCCGGCGAGATGCTTGGATCCTGATTGATCCGGACGCCGACCTGGCCGGGGCCGTCCACCAACCGGTCGCGCGGGAGTTCGTAGTCGATCAGCTGGCCGTAGTTGTCCGGCCCCGACTTGGCGACGAGGAACGACGACATATTGGGCCGGTTCGACGGTGTGAACGGCTGCATCAGGATGAACGACAGGTCGGCCTCATCGGGGAGTCGCATCAGCAGGTAGTACGGCAACATCGGTCGGAACACGTTGCCGTCTGCGTCGCGGTAGGCGCCCTCGAATCGGATCACTTCCGACGCCGTGGTTGATGGATCCCTGGCGATCGCCCACGGGTCGCCGTTGTTGATAAACACCCTGGAATCGGTCACGTGATACAGGGCGTAGACGTCGCTCTGTATCCGGAACAGATCCTCCGGATACCGAAGGTGCGCTACGAGCGACTCAGGCATCTCTTCAAAATCCGTGAATAAGTCGGGGTAGATCTTACGGTAAGTCTGGATGATCGGATCGGTTGGGTCGACCACGTAGAACGTCATCGTTCCGTCGTATGCGTCGATCGCTACCTTCACGGAGTTCCGCACGTAGTTGAGGCCGACCGGCAATCGCGCCTCGGCACTGAGGCGAGCCGTGTTGGTCGGCTCTGAGTAGGGGAACTGATCGGTGACCGTGTACATGTCGATCATCCAGATGAGATCGCCGTCAAGAGCCACGAGATAGGGATCGCCGTCGGGGTACAGGAACGGCGCAGCCGTGGTGACCCGATCGGTGATGTTGCGCACCATCAAGACCTTGCTCTCGCTGGTCGGCTGCTGGGCGATGAGGGTATTGAAATCCCCGAACCGAAGGGCGAAGGCGGCCCGCCGGAAGATGTTGCCTATGCGGACCCCACCGGCGCCATCGTAGGTGTTGAACTCCACCGCGTTCTCGCCGGCACCGAGCGGGAAGTCGACTTCCTTTTCGTTGGTGCCGACGATCACGAAACTGCCGCTGTTCAGTCCCTCTCCAAAATAGATCCGCGGCGAATCGATCTCCAGGCCGGCCACCTCGGTCTCCGGCGGGATGTCCTTCACGTAGAAGTCCGGCTGCCCCTCGATAGTCACGGCGTTGGCAGGACTCAAGACAGCCCCGAAGCCGTGTGTGAAGACGAGATGTTCATTGACCCACCCGGTCACCTCGAGCCCTTCGAGATCGAGTTCGCGAGCCGACAGCATCACCTGGGTGAGTTCGCCGTCAACGAGATACCGGTCGATGTCCACGTCCTCGAACTTGTAGAACGTGCGTAGTTCCTGCAACTGCCGGTAGGTGGACTCCAGCACAGCCGGATCCCACAAGCGCAGGTTGTCGATCGTTGGCCGGTTCGCCTCGATCGCCGTTGCGTCGAGGTCCTGGGTGGCGGCAAACGAGCGCACGTCAACATCAGCCAGCCCGAAGGCGTCTCGGGTGAACTCGATCATTCGACCCACATAGGGCAGCTCGCGCTCGATCTCGTTTGGATCAACCTGAAAACGCTGGACGGCAGCAGGAATGATGTTGCCGACGATCAGCGACACCGCCAGCCAGCTGCCCACCGCCACCGCCGGCAGCAGCCATCCTCTCCGCCTGAGGTTGTAGAGGAGGAGGGCGGCAGCCGCCAGAGAAATCAGAACGAGGAGATTGAGGGCGGGGATCCGTGCCGTCACGTCTGTGTGGCCGGCACCGAAGACGAGACCCCTGGTTGAACTGAGAAGCTCGTAGGCATCGAGTCGATAGGCGCCTGCCTTGATGATGGCAAGCACCGCGAAGAGCACCGAAAGATGCGCCCGGACGCCGGGGCCTATCTCGGGGGCGCGCCCCTGGCGCACCCTGATCCCACCGTTGAGGTAGTGCAAGGCGGCCACCAGTATCGAAGTGGCGATCACGAGCTGGAACGTCCAGCTCACCAACTCACGCCACAGCGGCAACCGGAACACGAAGAACCCGACGTCGATGCCGAACTGCGGGTCGACAATGCCGAAGTTGCTGGCGTTCAGAAAGGCCAGGACCGGATCGAGCAACGATGCCGTTCCGATTCCAAGCATGACCCCGAAGGCGGCGGCCAGCAGAAGACGTACCCGGCGGATACGCGGCTCAACCCATTCGCTGAATCTCTCGACCACCTCTTCATCGTCGCCCAGGTCCACCAGTCGGAACCTCGGCGAGAGACGGTCGGCCAACACGAGGTTGCTGATCAAGAAACTGAATGCGATTACCGACGCAACGGCCACGATGGCGGCCGTCGTCCAGAAGCGCGTCGACCAGACCGATACCAGGTCAATCGAACTGAACCACAGGTAGTCCGTCCAGAATCCGGCCAGCGTACGAAGGGCCAGAAGAACTACGGCGGCGATGACGACAACGACACCGAGGCCGCGCCTGCGCGGCCCCGGGACGTACTCGGTGGGTGGTTCACGATTCAGCATATGACAGCCATTCTATGACTCGTTGGAGATTCAAGGGAGCGGTCGTCGACGGTTGCGAGCTCTAAGGTTCTAAGTTGTGAGTTCTGGGTTCTGCCGTCCTAACAGTTGGTCGACAACGAGAAGGCTACGGAGACCCAGTACCTACAACCTAGAACCTAGAACCTCGACGGCGAAATGCAGCTGCCCCCTCTGCCTCGAAGACTCAGCATCTCCCCCACTCCGTGGGAGAAAAACGCGAAAGGAGCGGCGGCTAGGCGGGAACGACTGTGCAGTTGCAGCCGGGATGCACCGGCGGCACGCCCTCGATGCCAGGGAAGTCAGAATCGATAGCAACTGAGCCGACTTTGGCGGCCGCTTTGCAGGTCGGGCATCCTCTTCCGGCAAGCACCCACCGGACTCTCGTCCCTCCCCCACTCGAGGCGCCGGCCAGCATTCCGCGATGGAACGCCCTCGCCGCGAACTCCCGGATCCGGCGCTCGGCCTCGTCGGTTCGCCAGGCGCGGTAGACCCTCGACAGCGATGCAGAAAGCGCTCTCGGTCCCTGTTCGCCGGCCGATTCGGCCACATGTGACAGAGCGGCGAGCAACGCCGACGAGAAGTCCTCGGAGTGGTCGGGGATGTCGCCTTTGCGCGGTCTCGGTCTTCCGGTCTCAACTCCCAGAGATGACCCGGCCGCTGATTGGCCGGCCGCGTAGCTCTCCTGCACGAGAATCAGGAGGTCGCCCCTGACCCGGTCGGCAAGGTCGACGGACTCAGGATCCCAATGCTCTTTGACTCTCACATCCTCCAGCGTGAGGTTCTGAGCCTCCGTCAGTTGCCGCTTCACCCCTCGCAAGATCCGGTTGGTGATAGGAAGGAGCAACTGGTCACGTTCAGCGATGGCGTCGCTGCCAACCGTCGCGGCAGGAGCTTCATCTGCGGAAGTTAGCGCTGCCGGTGGTGGTACCTGCACGCCCGATTCTTCGGGGTATTCGGGGGCCGCCGCAGGTTTCACCTTTGGTGGTTCGCGGAGCGTTGCGAACAGTGAATCGAGCGCCCACGCTTCTTCGACAACCGGCTCGTCGTCGAGTGCGTCGATGATCTCGAGGTCTTGCCGGGGTTCCGTCGCCTCGACAGCCAACTCCAGGCCACCGTCCGGTTCCTCAGATTCCGGCACCTCGTCAGCGACGGCATCATCATCATCCGGCTCATCGACCTCCGGCTCGAGTTCCGGGTCTTGACCGACAGCCGGTCGACCGTTCAGCTCGGCCAGAGCAGCATCGTCCCTGAGACGCCGAACCTCATCGGCGAGCGATGCCGCGTCGACTGGTTCCTCGGACTCGATTTTTCTGGCGGGGATGATCCGCACACTGTCGGCCGGCGCCCAATCGGCCGGGCGCGGCTGAGCGGCGGCCTCGGAAGTGACGGCCGGAATCAGGCGGACGGACGCAGGCTGGGCGGGATCAGCCGGGATCGGGGCTCGCTGCTCTCCGATCTCGGTTTCCATGGCATGGATCTTCGAGCGAACGGTCTCGAGTTCCGCCAGCAACTCATCGCGGCGCACCTCCAGTGCTCGCGCCCGTTCCTGCGCGGCCTCGGCCTGCTTCCGGGCAGTGTCGATGATCTCATCGTGCTGGACTCGAGCCGTCGAGAGCAACCTTTCCGACTCCATCTTGGCGGTCCGCACCGACTCCTCTGCCGCACGCCGGGCACCCGCCTGGCTTCGATGCGACTCCCGCTCGGCGTGGCCGACAATCGCCAGCGCCTCTCTCTCTGCCGTCTCCATGATTTGTCTGGCTTCCGCCTGGCTCGCTTCCAGCATCTCTTTGGAGGTCGACCAGGCGTCACCGCGCAATGCCTCTGCATCCGACTGGGCCTCATCGCGATGTTGCAGGGCAGCATCCTCCGCGGAACGGCGCCACTCTGCAACCTCGGCGGCGGCCCGTACGCGCATGCCCTCGGCTGCCGATCGGGCCGCTTCCAGAACCTCGCCGACCTCGGCGGTCACTCGCTGAAACTCAGTTCGCAGGTCCGGGTCAGCCTGCTGATCGGCCCTCATTCTGAGACGCGTGTGTTCGGTCTCCAGGGCCTCAACCATGCGGGCGACCCTATCGAGAAACTCGGCGACCTCCGACTGGTCGTACCCGCGAAAGGTCGTCCGGAAAGACCTACTGCGAATTTGATCGGGGGAAACGAGGTCGGCCATTGCCCGAACGATACCTGTTCACTCCTGAGAATCCGGGGTTTGAACCCTCACGCAGGCGGTAATCCATCCAGAAACGCCAGGGCTTCATCAACACTCTCGACGGCAACCAGCTCAACGTCGTCATCGACGACCGAGGCGGCGGCATCGTAGTTGGCGGCGGGCACGAGCACGTACTGCGCTCCGGCTTCCTGAGCAGCTACCACCTTCTGCTTGATGCCACCGATGGCCCCGACGGTCCCATCCGAACGAATGGTGCCGGTGCCGGCGATCCTCCATCCGTGCGTCAGGTCGCCATCGGTGAGCGTATCGATGACGGCCAGGGTGTACATGAGACCTGCCGACGGTCCGCCGATATTTTGGGAATCGATATCGATCTCGATTGGAAACTCGAACGAAGGGTTGTACGTTTCGGCGAGGAATCCGACCATGGGCCGATCCGCAAACTCGGTGTGCTCGATGAGCAACACATCGACGTCGAGAGTTTCGTCTGCACGGCGGATCGTGAACGTGATCGTGTCCCCGATGTCGTAGCTGGTTATTTCGGCGACACCGTCGGGGGCAAGCATCACCGGAACTCCCTCAACGGCAATGATCACGTCGCCCTCACGCAGAACCGCCGCGGCGGGGACGTCCTCGAGCACCGAGGCCACCATCACGCCTTCCCCGGATAGCGTTACTTCGTATCCGAGTTCGTCGAGGGCGACGAGGATGGCGGTTGTCTTCGACTCGTCCATTGAGCGCAAATTGATTTCCCGCTGCTCTTCCCGGGTCACCTCATCCGGTCGAATAGCCTGGCGCGCCACGAGATCGATCGCAGGATCGATCGACCCGAGGGCATACTCAAATACGTTCACCTCCTGCAAGACAACGGTGAGCATGTAGAGGTCGCCCTTCGACTGCTGCGTGTCTACCCCGTCGTAGATGACGAAGTCGCCAACGTCGTAGAGGGGGCCCGGCGACATGGCGAAGTACGGGAGCGTGACGTTCCACGCCGCCACCGTGAGCCCGATCGTCAGCAAGAACACGCCGACGACGACCCATGGCCAGCGCGGACGCCGGCGGGCCGGTAGGAGTTCAGCGTCTATCGGCTGCGGAGAGCTCTCGAAGTCGAGTTCCATGGGAGGAATGGTACATCCGGCCATGGGCAATAGAGCACGCGCCATTGGCACTTGGCGTTGGCCTCGCACAAGCGGTGGAGTTCTCCCCGAGCTATTCAGGGGTCGACGAGTCAATCACCGTTGACTTCGTAGACTGCGTCGACGAAGGCCCGGAGTCCCACCTTTGGGCGTTCGCTCCAGGTGACCGCATTCCACGATTCCCAGCTGTAACCGTCGGTTTCGAAGGTATTCGATCCCACCACGATCGTTATGCCCAGGCGTTCTAGCTCAGCCGTCGACAACCTTCCGTCGGCAGAAACGACCAGCGCCGCACGAGATGATGGATCGGACAGACCGACGATCCCCCACGGCAGTCTCATCTCGATCACCTTTCCTCGCGCGGCCCACACGGTACGGGAGACGTAGTCCCGACTGCCGGGATCGGATGAGCCTGTGGGCAGGGGATTCAGGTCGAACCACTCGATTGGCTGATCGATCTCGAGTACAGGGATGGCCAGCGGGCGGTTGAGGTTCAACCGCTGGGGGTTCCAGGCCCCGCTTCCCTCGACCAGGTCGGCGTCCGCGATGTCGTAGAACCCGAGCCGGCAACCCAGGACGAGGTCGTTGTAATCGTTTGAGGCCCGAACGAACGCATTCGCCTCCAGGCCGGGACCTACCACGACCGCGGTGTCAGATGAAGCCCCCCGACCCGGCGACCCAGGCAATCCACCATTGCCACCCGGCACAACGTCGAAACCGACGACGACGGGCACCTCGTTCCAGGCCTCTTCCTCGCTCAGCAGGAGACGCAAGTAGAGATATCCCTCATCGTGGGTGACCCGGACCTCGTGCATAACATCGCCGGATTCCATGATGACCTGGGAGTTCTCGACCCTCCAGTCGTCATCGAAGCCATCTACCACAATGGGAGCCCCCTGCCCACCGGGGTCCATGGCGATGAGGCCGAAGTGGGCTTCGTTGGTCAAGGGGTTCTGCCAGAGCTGCCGTCTACCGGCCGGCAACTCGGTGTCCATGGTGTTCCAAGTACGTTTGAACCATTCGTCCTGCCAGGCGAACACGAACCCGCCGGACAACCCGAGGTCGTGCTGGGTGCGCAATAGTCCGGCGTTGATGGCCATCGCTTCCGCCTCGTCGTGTCCGCCCTGATCTCGTCCGAGCGATCCGCTGTGGGCGGGCCCGAGCGACGACGGCACACCGAACTCCAGCACCATCACCGGCAGGCCGGCCCGGGCGTGGTGGTCGCGGAGCTTGGTCAGGTAGCCGGCGTAGGCGTCGATCCGACCGTTGTATTCGAAGTCGGCGATGCCGGGTTCGTAGCGCATGAAATCGGGGTAGTAGGGATAGGCGTGGTAGCTGGCGTAGAGACCGCCCGGCCACTCAGGTGAGGCAACGAGATGGTTGGCGTCGATGCCCACCATGTCCTCGGTCTCCAATGGTTCCGTCGGATGTATGAGGGGGTCGGTTGTCGGCCAGTTCGAGAAAGTGAGCGGCATAGTGCGACCGTAGGAGGCTTCGATCCGGGCGATGCGATCCATCATCTCGGCCAACCATGCCTCGGTTGGCGACGCATCTCCGGTGGCGCTCACAAAGCGGCCGCGGTATGTCCGACCGGCGTTGCGAACATCCGAATCCTGCACGATCACCGGGTTCATCTCGACCCCGAACGCCCACGAAACCACCCAGGGCGAAACGTCGGCCGTGTACCGGCCGGACGCGTAGCCTCCACGCCCGGGCAGCACGACATCCCCGTGAAGGGCGGCTACCGCGTTTTCGATGTCGGCACGGGTGAGTTCGAGAACCGCGGGATCGAATAGGTCGTGGGTCTCGGCCATCAACTCCTGGGGAACCCACACGCCGTGGACGAGGTACAGCGGGTGGTCGGGGTTGGCCAGATTGAAGGCAAGCAGCTCTCGATAGAAGCACGGTGGCTGCATCGTGTAGATGCGAATTGCATGCACCCCGGTTCCGGCGATCATCGGCAGCCATCGACGCCAGGTCTCTGCGTCAACCTTCAGCTCTGCCGGGAGGCGACCGGGAATGGACGACCCAACATTGACTCCGGTGAGAAACGGAATCTCTCCACCCTCGGTCAGCAGAGTGAAACCCGATGCATCGGCGCTGGCCACCAGTGACAATCCGTTGACCTCCACCGGTGCCGGTGCCCGGCTCGGCCCCCCGGTAGGGGTGGTCAATGAGATCTGCTCTGTCTGCCTGGACGACGGTGAGGTTCCGGCACCGCATGCAGTCGCCATCAACAAGAGCACAACAAAGCAAGCGATGTATCTCGACGCCATATCAGTACTTCGGCAGGCCCGGCCGGCCCCTTGACGCCTTCCGAACCTCATCGCTACGGGAACTGCACCACCGGTTGTTCCCGCAGCTCGGCCCTGATCACGATCCGGTGGGTGGCCGAGCCTTTCGGATGACAGGCGAACAAAGTCACCATTGGAGTGTCTGTTTGGTCAACGATCCAGGTATCGGTTGGAGTGACGATCATCGACTCGACGATCTCATATGTGGCAACCCGGCCGTCCATCCCGGTCACATAGACGATGTCGCCCTCCACCAATTCGTCGAGGTCGTAGAAGGGGGCGCTGTGGGTGGTCCGATGACCGGCGAGCACCATGTTGCCCGGCGCGCCGGGGCCGGCCGTCCCGGACCAATGAGCGACGCCCTTGTCGATGACTGATAGGTCGACGCCTTCTCTGATCACTTCGTCGAGGCCGATCGCCGGAACCTCGAGGCGCCCGACGTGGACACCGAGGCTCTGAGTGAACGAATCGACCGCCGCCCGTTCCTGTAGGAGAGCCGTGTTCTCCGCGGCGGCGGGGGCAGGGATCGAGGTCACCACGGAAGCGAAGAGGGCGACAAGGACGATGACGAGCCGGCGCATACGAACCCATCGGCCCCCTCAACGACCTCCTTGAGGGATCCACAAACCCCGTTTTCGCGCGGGATTCCCACCGTATAGGGAGCGAATCACGCGCGAGAACGGGGTTTTAGGGATCGAGGAAGGGTGAGGCCACGTACTCTTCGCTCGCCGGGACCCCGAACGGCAGGCCGTACGAATCGGCCGTGATCGCCCCAACTGCCGCAGCCGAAACAGGGACCGGCCCGACGAGCGAGGACAAAGGACCGTCGAGGCCGAGATCGATCCCGTCCAGTCGGCCTGTGGCGGCGCGGAGGCCGGGACGCGTGAGATCAGAGGCTTCGAGCGCCTCCTCGAGAATGAGATGGAAAGTTGCCGCCTGGCTGTACCCGAGCAGGGTGTACCAGCTCGCCGCCGCGGTGTCGCCGAACACATCATCGAGCAGTTGGCCGGCCGGCGAATCGGCCGGTGGTCGGGCCCCCAGCACCCAGGTTCGCTCGAGTGCGGCCAGACCGGCGTCCAGCCCGGCATCCCCTCCCAGGGCTGAGGGCACACTCGAGTCGAACGATTGCGGAGACACGAGCCAGGTCGGTTGGAAGTCCAGGGAACCGGCGGTAGCCAGAATGCGAACCAGCGCGTCCGGTGTCGTGCATGCCACCACGATTGCCGCTCCCGACGACGACAGTTGACCAACCACTTCGCCGAAATCGGTGGCCGTCAGAGCGTGAGCGACTCTGCCGACATTGGAGAGGCCGAGATCCGATACGGCCCCGTCGTAGCCGCCGACGCAGTCTTCGCCGTAACTCCCCTCCTGGTAGAGGATGGCGGTCTGGCCGGTGATCTCAGACTCAGTCGCCCAGACGAGCCCGGCCGCCACCTGATCTCGGTCGGTCGGAAGGAGGAGATTCGGCACAACTGCCCCATGGCCGAGCCACTCCGAGGAGAGACTGCCTGCCATCGTCAACATTCCCTCGTTCAGAGCGAGGGGGCCGAGCCGCTCGTCGATCAAGGTTCCGAGCGAGCCGCTGATTCCGACGACGCTTCCGCTCAGTTCACGGAACCCGTCCTCGGCTGTGTCCGGATCGTACGCAGTGTCGAACACCCGCACGACGACGGGGAACTGCCCACCGACACCGCCGAGCACGTCGTTGACGTAGGCCCAGTAGGCATTCTGTCCATCCAGTGCGGCTTCCCCGAACGCCGCCACCGGTCCCGTGCGCGGCACCATCACGCCCACGCCGATCATGCCGTCTTCGATACCGGTGCCGGCCGGGGCCGCGGACGTCACGGTGCTTCCCACTGAACCCGTCGGGAACCCACTAGCAGTCGTGACGGTCGACTCGGACCCGGATGTGCAGGCGGTTGTCACGATGATCAACGCCAGCGAAGTAACCAACATTCTGCCGTTCAAGTCGATACCCTCAGATCGGTCGAGAGGAGACATTCTTGCAAGCCAACGCCCCCGTACTGTCAACCCGCATCCTGCCACGCACCCGGGTCTCGACCGCGGTTCTGGTCGTCACCTTTGCCGCACTGACCGCGCTCGCCGCCCAAATCCGGATTCCGCTCGGCATCACCCCGGTGCCACTGACGGGCCAGACCTTCGCGGTTTTGTTGAGTGGGGCGGCCCTCGGATTCCGGGCTGGTGCGGCCGCGCAAGCCCTGTATGTGGCAATCGGTCTCGCCGGGTTTCCGGTTTTTCAGGGCGGCGAGGGCGGATGGACCTACGCCTCCGGCGCCACCGCCGGATACCTGGCCGGCTTCGTCATCTCAGCGGCAATCGTCGGCTACCTCGCAGAGCAGCGACAAGACCGCAGAGTTGTGACGGCCGTCCCCGCCCTGCTGGCCGGCAACGCCGTGATCTACCTCTGCGGTGTCCCGTGGCTGATGCACGTGCTCGGCACGGACCTCGCCGGTGGATTGACCGCCGGGTTCGCGCCGTTCGTGGTCGGCGATCTTCTGAAGATCATGGCGGCCGGCATGCTGCTCCCAGTGCTGTGGCGGGTCGCGGGCGAACGGTAGAGCGGCCGATGGCCGCTGGCAATTGGCAGTTGGCAATTGGCCCCCGGCTCAGTGTCTCCGTTCTTGTCCCTCGGCTGATGTACAACACATGAGTGAAAGACTTCCGTCGCCTAGATGTATGGCATCTCTCGATCCGACTCGTGACAAATATCTACGAAGCATCGAGCAGGTTCCCCGGTTCCGAGAGATTTGGCCTGACGAGCCAGATCCGGCGTGCAGCCGTGTCGATTCCATCGAATATCGCGGAAGGTTCCGGCCGCGACTCGCAACGTGATCTTGCCCGTTTTCTTGGATACGCCCGAGGTTCTAGCGCTGAGGTCGAGTGCCAGTTAGTCATCGCACATCGCCTCGGGTTTCTAGAGGAAGGCCACCTCGGACCACTTCTAGCTGAAACTCAACGGGCTCAGAGAATGCTCAGTTCACTGATCCGCAAGCTCCGAGTCGAGGCAACGAAGACGACCCCCGCCTGACCGCGCCCACGGAGCTGGGCCAATTGCCAATTGCTCTTTTGCCCCACCACGCGTTTGGGGGGCCGCATCAGCGGCCCCCCAAACAGATTGCTCGTAACGCTTCTTGCTACCCGGCGCAGGCTTCAGTGAACTCGTAGCTCTCCGCGGTCGGACCGACGAAGAAGTCCTGAACCGTTGCGATACCGGTCGTCGCATCGGCCGAGTACCCACCAATGACGCCTTCCCTGGGGAATACGTCGTTGGGGTCACCGGCGAACGATCGCGACGGCATCATGCCCTCATAGTCGACATCGGTCAGCGCAAAGGCAGCATTCATGATCCCCTCATGTGACAGATCACCTGAGGCATAGGCTCCCTCGAGCGCCGCCTTCAGGCCGTACTGCGACACCCATCCGGAGATGAAGAAGTCGTTGGCCGGGAATCCGGCTGCCGTCACCGCTTGCCGCATCTTCTCGTGACCGGCGGAGTCGTAGTCCCAACCACCCACGAATGAGGACTGGTAGTAGATACCCAGCTCAAAGGCGGGAGCAGCGGCCGAGGCCAGCAGCGCCGAGTTCCATGAAGGAGCCGCACCGATGAACAGCGGGACGCTGGCGCCCAGTTGCTGAGCGGCGCCACCAACGATGGCGGCCGTCTCCGACGGACCCGTCACCAGAATGATGACATCGGCCGGATCGGCGACGATCTTGGCGACCGCCTCAGTCTGAGCAGGGTCACCGCCGGCCGAGACCGGAATGACCGTCTCTTCCCATGCCACGGTGAGACCGTTGGCTTCGGCCGCGGTCTTCACACCGGCCGCGTAGTCGAAGCCGTAGTCGCTCGGGAACTCGAGAATGCCGATGGTGGCGAACGTCCGGCCGGCCGCAGGCACAGCCTGCACCGCCCAGTCGATCGCGTTCATGGCCTCGAAGCAGTAGCCGGTGCCGAACTCGATGACGAGGTCTTCGAAGGCCCAGCCGGACCACCACGACATTGGAGCGGCAATCGTGCTGTCCCTGGTGTAGTCGGGGAGCGCCGCCAATGTCTGCGGGGTGCCGAGCGACTGCGCGATGGCGGCCACATCTTCGGCGATCGTGTTGTAGTCGGCGACGAGCTTCTCAGGCTGGTAGGCGGTGTCTTTCTTGAGGTTCTCGGGGATGGCCACGTCGTAGGCGCCGCTGATGCCGTCTCCGGCATTGACCGTCGCCCAGAACAGGCTCTGGCCGCCGTACAGACCGGCCGAGGCGCCGGCGAACGGACCGGATTCGTCGGTCAGGACACCGAGGTAGATGCATCCGCGATCGGGGTTACCACCCGGGCACGGCTCCTCAGTTACACCCGGACCGGTGGTGATCATCATGTCGGCCACCGTCGTTTCGGTGGGTGTCGTATCCGCCACGGTTGTGTCTGGTGCCGTATCCGCCACCGTTGTATCTGGTGCCGTATCCGCCACCGTGGTGTCGGTCGAATCCTGCGCGCAGGCCGCCAGCACCAGTGCAAACGCGGCCAGCAGCGCCAGGACATTCCATCTTCGTAGTCGTCTCACGTCTTCTTTCCTCCTCATGTCATCCGGGCTACCCCGGAAGCCTCAGTACGAGAAAGGCCAGGCCTTCCAGTAGTTTCGAATCCGAATCCAAATGCCGTAGAGCCCCATCGGCTCGAAGATCAGAAAGGCGATGATCAGAACACCAAAAATGACCCGCTCGAGTTGCGACGTGCTCAGTATGCCTTGCGAACCCACCTCCAGAAAGGGCAGCACATCACCGGCGGCGTCGATCATGCGCGGCAACAAGGTGAGAAACGCCGCCCCCATGATCGAACCGGCAATGCTGGCTGCCCCGCCGATCACCACCATCGCGATGTAGTTTATCGAGAGCAGCAGGTTGAAGGAGGCTGTGTTCACAAATCCCGTCACCGTGAACAACAACGCTCCCGCTACCCCCGCATAGAACGACGACACCGCAAAGGCGAGTACCTTGTACCGGGTCAGGTCGATACCCATCACCTCTGCGGCGATGTCCCGATCGCGGATCGCCGCGAAGGCCCGCCCGATCCGGGAGCGGACCAGATTCTTCGCCATGAACCCCATGAAGATCAGCACCACCAGCCCGAGCCAGTAGATCTGCTGTTCGCGGGTGACATTGAAACCACCGATGGTGCCATCGAGGTCGAACCTCCACCCGAGCAAACTGAGTTCCGCAGGCTCTCGCCCGATCCCGGGCCCACCAGTCACGGAGTCCCACTCGCGGAAGATGTGCTCGCCGAGAAACACGAGGCCGAGCGTTAGGAACGCCAGGTAGAGACCTCTGAGGCGTACTGCGACGGGGGCAATGATCGCTCCGACCAACCCGGCGGCCAGGCCGGCCGCCGGCAGCCAGATGAGGATGTCGATGCCGAGTCCCGTTACGCGATCCGTCGCCGCCCCGCCCAGTGCAGCTCCTGCATAGGCGCCGATACCCAGAAAGAAGGCGTGACCCAGCGAGACCTGGCCGGCATATCCGGTGATGAGGTTCAGGCCGATCACTCCCACCGACGCGATGAACGCCGTGGCAATCAAGATCATCCAGTCGCGCGGCAGCCAGATGGGGAGTACAGCAACCGCGATCAAACCGATGACGAACCAGACCCGCTGGGTGTTGCTGGGGAAGATGCCGGCATCCGCCTCGTACCGGGTGAAGAGGTTCGGACGGCCTCTCATACCCGCTCAACCTCCTCGGTCCCGAACAACCCGTACGGTTTGATCAGCAACACGATCAGCAGCACGAGGTACGGGACTACCTGACTGAAGTTGCCACCCAGGAAACTCAGGTGCTGACTCTGATACGTGGCGGTGTATGCCTCTGCGAGGCCGATGATCAGCGCCCCCACCACTGCCCCGCCGATCGAATCGAGGCCGCCTACGACGATGGCCGGAAGGGCCTTCAGAGCCACGATATAGGTGCTCTGTGAAAGGCCGCTCAGATCGGACGAAGCGAACGTTCCGGCTAGAGCCGCCATGGCGCCCGCCATGATCCAGGCCAGCGAGAAGATCCGTCCAACCGAAATCCCCTGTGCCAGAGCGACTTCCTGGTCGATGGCCGTCGCTCGCATGGCCAGGCCAACTCTCGAATATCGGAAGAAGGCGAACAGCAAGCTGCCCACGATGAAGGCGGTAACGATCATGGCGACCGCACGGTGCTGGACGACCACCCCACCGATCTGCCAGGTTCCGAACCCCCAGGGATCTCCGACCGAACGAATATTGATTCCGATCAGGTTGTTGATCGGCGTGCGGATGGCGATGTCGAGACCGATCGTCAGGATGGCAATGGCGAACAGCGGCTTCCCGATCATCGGGCGCACCGCGATCCGCTCCGCCAGCCACCCCATGGCGCCGGCGGCTACGACCCCGAGCGCCAGCGCCAGCCAGAAGTTCAGATCCTTGTCGACCGAGAACCAGGACACCATGTAGGCAGCGAACAACATGATGGCTGGATGGGCGAAGCTGAGCACCTGCATCGACTTGTAGATGATGACGAACCCGAGCGCCAGCAGCATGTAGATCGAGGCCAGCGAAAGCCCGGCGACCGTGGCCTGCAGGAACGTCGTCACGCGTACATCTCCTCGATGATGTCGGAGAATTGGTCGGTCAACACGCGGCGCTTGATCTTCTGCGTAGCCGTGAGTTCGCCTTCCTCATGATCCAGTTCTTTGGGGATGAGCGCGAACTTCTTGATCGTCTCGACCCTGGCAAAGTGTTCGTTGGCAGTGTCGACTGCTTTCTGGATCAGCTCCCGGACCTGCGGCTTCTCGGACAGGTCGCGATAGGTCGTGAAGGTGATGTTCTTCCGCAGAGCCCAGTTGGCCACCGTGTCGAACTCGATTCCGATCAGTGCGGTCAGGAACTTGCGACGGTCCCCGATGACCATGGCCTCTTTGATGAAGGGAGAGACCTTCAGCTTGTTCTCGATCTCCGAGGGTGAGATGTTCTTTCCACCGGCGGTGATGATGATGTCCTTCTTGCGGTCGACGATGCGCAGGAAACCCCGCTCCGTCCACTCGGCAACGTCACCCGTATGCATCCATCCTTCGGAGTCGATCGTCTCGGCCGTTGCCTCGGGATTCTTGAAATAGCCCAGGAAGATCCCGGGTGAACGGACCAGCATCTCGCCGTCTTCCGCCAGTTCGATCTCCACATCGTCGATCGGCTTGCCGATCGTGCCCAGTTCGATCTCGTCGCGGGTGGTCACGGTGCCGACCGCCGTTGTCTCGGTCATCCCCCATCCCTCGTAGATGGGGACGCCGAGAGCCATGAAGAACTTGAGTACTTCCGGGGCGATGGGCGCCGAACCGCTGACGGCCTGCAGGCACCTCTGCATCCCGATCTTCCTCTTGAGTGCCCGGTACACGAGCACATCACCGACCGCGTGTGTAATGCTTCCCCACAAGCCCCGGGATCCCTTGCCAAGGAGCCGATCGGCGTTCTTCATGCCGGTGCTGAGAAAGATCTTGTAGAGGACCTTCTTGATCGGCGAGGCATCTGCCATGCGGATCTGCACGCCGGCGTGCATCTTTTCCCAGATCCGCGGCGGAGCGGGAAAGTAGGTCGGCTGGATCTCGGTCAGGTCCGAAACAACGGTCTCGATGGACTCGGCGAAGTTGACCGTCGCCCGCATGGCCAGGGCGCCGGCCAGGTCGTAGAGGCGTCCGAAGACGTGACACAGCGGCAGGTACGAAAGATATTGGACCGATTGGGGCACGGATTCACCGGCAATGAGCTTTCGCCCGCTCTCCGCCACCCAAATCATGTTGTTGTGGGAGAGCATGGCGCCCTTAGGCGGACCGGTCGTTCCCGATGTGTACACCAGCGTCCCAACCTCGTTCGGGTCGATACCGTCGACGAGTTCATCGACGCGGCGCGGTGACTCCTCGAGTGCCGCCCTGCCCAGGCCGAGGAACACCTCCCACGACATGAGCATCGGATCGTTGTACGACCGAACGCCGCGCGGTTCCACGTAGATGATCTTGGTGAGATTCGGCAGGCTGTCCTTCACCGCCAGCGCCTTGTCGACCTGTTCCTGATCCTCGGCGATGAGCACCTTCGCCTCACTGTGCCACAGCAGGTACTCGACCTCGGCGGCCGGATTGGTGGCATACAAACCGACCGAGGCGGCTTGAATCGCAGCGGCGGCGATGTCGGACACCACCCAGGCGATCCGATTCTCCGACTGGATGGCCACCTTGTCGCCCGGGCGGACGCCGAGCGACCACATCGCCATCGCGGCTGCCTGCACCAGGTCCCAGTAGCCGCCGTAGGTGGTCTCCTGCCAGATCCCGAACTCTTTCTCCCGGAGAGCTACCCGATTCGGCTCCTCCCGGGCAATCGACCGGAGGAGGGCAGGAATGCTGTTGACTCCCAGAGCGGAGGCGCCGGTGCCTGAACGTTCGAGCGTGCTCGTCATGGTTGATCACCTGTTTCCTTGGCGACACCGATGGGTTCATCGCCGTGTGGTTCGAACTCCTCGCCGAGGTACGCCTTGATCACGTCCGGATCTCGCTGAACGGCCGCCGGCAGACCCTCCGCGATCTTGCGACCGAAGTCGAGGACCATTACCCGATCGGCAATGTCCATCACGAGACCCATATCGTGCTCTACGAGGATCATGGCGATGCCGAGCTCATCCTGAATGTCGAGGATGAAGCGAGCCATGTCCTCGGTCTCCTCGAGGTTCATCCCGGCGGCCGGTTCGTCCAGCAAGAGGATGCGCGGGTCCATCGCCAGCGCCCGACCCAGTTCGACCCGTTTCTGGATGCCGTAGGGCAGCATCCCGACCAGGCTCTTGCGGTGGGCTTCGATCTCGAGAAAGTCGATGATCTCCTCAGCCCGTCTTCGGTGCTCGGTCTCTTCTCGCTTCGCCCATCCCCAGAACAGGGCGGAAGCAAGCACGCCGGACTTCATGCGGAGATTGCGGCCGAGCAGGATGTTGTCGAGCACGGTCAGGTTGGAGAACAGTTCGATGTTTTGGAAGGTTCGCGCAACCCCCAACTGGGCGATGCGGTGTGGCTTCATGCCGACGATCCCGGTTCCGTCGACGAGGATGGCGCCTTCCTGGGGATGATAAACACCATTCAGACAGTTGAAGATCGATGTCTTGCCGGCGCCATTCGGACCAATGATGGCGAAGAGTTCCCCGTCGTCGACGTGGAAGCTGACCCCATCGATGGCGGTGACGCCGGCGAACGAGAGCCGTACTTCGTTGAAGGCCAGCAGATGGTCGCTCACGACAACCACCGCTTCCGTCGCTTGTAGTGCTTGACATCCCGAAAGGATTTCCGTTCGCCGCCGGCTGCGTGCAGACCGAGGTAGAACTCCTGGACGTCTTCGTCCCGCATGAGTTGATCAGAAGGCTTGTCCATCACGATCTTCCCGGTCTCCATGATGTATCCGTGTTCTGAGATCGAGAGGGCCATGTTGGCGTTCTGCTCGACGAGGAGCACCCCGGTCCCCTGCTCATTGATCTCGACGATGATGTCGCGTATCTGCTGAACAAGGAGAGGGGCGAGCCCGAGGCTGGGCTCGTCGAGGAGCAGGTACTTGGGATCGGACATCATCCCGCGGCCGATGGCGAGCATCTGTTGCTCTCCGCCGGAGAGGTAGCCGGCCAGCGACTTGCGTCGCTCTTTGAGAATCGGAAAGAGGTCGAAGACGCGAGAGGTATGCGATTCCACATCGCCCTTGCTGGTATGGGCGCCAACGCGGAGGTTCTCTTCGACGGTGAACTCTCCAAACACCCGCCTGCCCTCGAGAACCTGCGTTACCCCCCGCCCGACGATCTGTGATGGGCGAGCCTTGGTGATGACGCTTCCGTCGACGCTGATCTCGCCTTTGGTGATGTCTCCGTTGTGGACGTCGAGCAAACCAGTGATGGCGCGCAAGACGGTGGTCTTGCCGGCGCCGTTTGCCCCCAGCAGGGCCACGATCTTCCCCTCGGGAACCTGAAACGAGATCCCCCGCAGCACGAGGATCACATCGTGATATACGACTTCCAGGTTGGCCACTTCAAGCAACGACCCCTACCTCCACCGTCCGTCCGGGTGGGGGCATTCTATTCACGGTCACGCCTCCGCGTCGGAATGTCGGGACTTTTCGCGCTCGAGAGCTCCGGAACCGAAGACCCAGAACGTAGAACCTACAACCGAGAACCTGCTCTTAGGCTCCCTCGACCCAATCTGCGCCACCGCTCCAGTGTTCCTTCTTCCAGATCGGCGCCCGCTCCTTGAGTTCATCGATGAGGAACCTGGCGGCTTCGAACGCATCGGCCCGGTGAGCGGATGAGACGGCCACCACCACCGACGGCTCTCCGACATCGACGCGCCCGACGCGATGGGCAACCGTCACATGCAAGATCGACCACTTCTCCCTTGCTTCTACGACGATTGCTCCGACCTTGGCTTCGACCTGCTCCGGGTAGGCCTCGTAGTCGAGGTGCGTCACTCCGGTCTTGCCCGGCGAGTAGTTGCGCGCCGTTCCGGTGAAGATGACCGAAGCTCCGCTCTCGGGCGAGCTGATGCTCTCGGCCACCCGGGCGATGTCGAGTGGGTCGGCGCTGACGAGCAGCTTCGTCCTTACCCGTGGTTCATTCATACAATGCAGTTTATGAGCCAGCCCGAGCTTCCTCCGTTCCATCGGCCCCGGACGGCCCCGGTGACGCCGCCTCCACCTCCTGCCCCGACGGAGACGCCGGCCCCAACCGACGCCGGCCAACGGCCCGCCAAAAAGGCGAGAGTCCGTCGACGGGGAAGTGTGCTGCTGGCCATCATCGGCGGCCTCATCGGAAGCGCCCTCACCGTCGGGGCATTGTGGATAGGCGGGGTGTTCGAAGACGACGTCCAGGCCGGGACCGGGACGGGCATCACGCAGGTCGAGCCGTTAGCCGAGCCTGCCCTCGATGCGGTGAGCGACGATCCGCCCGGTGCCGTGATCATCACTCCACTGGACGGCAACTCCCGTGTCGCAGCAGTTGCCGCCAGAGCGATCCCGGCCATCGTGACCGTGGAAGTCGGCGACAACGTCAGCGTGCCGTCTGAAGGCGAAACCGAGTTGGTCTTCCGAGCCTTCGCCACCGGCTCAGGAGTCGTCTTCAGGTCGGACGGATACATCCTCACCAACAACCACGTCGTCGAGGACACGGTGATCACGAAGGTGGTCTTCTCTGATGGACGAAGATTCATTGCCGAAGTCGTGGGGACCGACCCGTTGACCGACATCGCCGTACTCAAGATCGATGCCATCGGTCTCGCCTCAATCGAGTTCGCCGATATCGACGAACTGGCGATCGGCGACGAAGCCATCGCCGTGGGGAGCCCGCTCGGTCTGGAAGGCGGCCCGTCGGTCACTGCCGGGGTGGTCTCGGCATTCAATCGTCAGCTATCGACCGGACCCGGGCAGAACGATGCACTGTACGGGCTGCTGCAGACCGATGCCCCCATCACGCTTGGATCAAGTGGCGGGGCACTGCTCAACGGCCAGGCCCAGCTGATCGGCATCACCACCGCAATCGGGGTCAGCGATGTCGGCGCGGAGGGGCTCGGCTTTGCGGTGCCCGTCGATATGGTCAAACGTCTGGCGGCCGACCTGATCGCCGACGGAGTCGTTCATCACGCCTATCTCGGTATCGGTGTCGACGACGCGCTGAGCGAATCGGATGAGGGAGCAGAGATCCCATCCGGAGCTGCCGTCACCGGCTTCGCAACGGGTTCCGCCATCCAGGTGGCCGGCGCAGAGGTGGGTGACATCGTCGTCTCTATCAACGGCACACCGGTGAGAACGACGTTCGATCTCCTGTCGATTCTTCGCTCGTACCGGGCAGGCGACGAAATCGATGTTGTTGTCAACCGGGACGGCAATGAAATGGAGTTGAACGTGGAGTTGGGCCAGCGCCCTGAAGACCTGTGAGCGAAGACCTCTTCTCGCAGCTCTTCGAGCTCTTCAACCAACCCGGCCCCATCAATTGGCGCCTGGCCCGAGAGGTGGCCAACCATCTCACGGGCGAGCCCGAGCCGATCGATCCGTGGTTGGCGGACGAATACCAGCAGCTCACCCGCCTGGCCCAACTACAGATCGCCGAATCCACTCCTCTCGAAGTCCGGTCGGCGCTCTCGGGGTCGCCAGTCGATCGGGTCAGCTGGGCAACAGAGAACCTTCGCAGCTTCCGCTACCTCGTCGAACCACTGGCGGAGAAGCTCGACACCTCCTCGGGTGGAGGACCACTCGACGCCATACTCAAACCGTTGGGACCGGCCTTGCTCGGCATGCAGATGGGCGTCATGGTTGGGTTCCTCAGTCACCGGGTTCTCGGCCAATTCGATATCGGACTTCCGACCGCCGACGTCCAGGATGTCTACTACGTCGTTCCCAACATCGAGGCGTTCGCCAGAGACAACGGGCTGGAGCCGCAGAATGTGCGCCTGTGGGTGGCCATGCACGAGGTGACCCACCAGGCCGAGTTCTCAGTGCCATGGGTACGGCAGCATTTCTTCGATCTGGTCGAGCGGTACGTCGGGAGCATCGAGGTCGACATGTCCGGGATCACCGACCGCCTGCAGCAGATGCAGGATCCGTCGCAGCTCGAGAAGATGATGGAGGATCCGACCGGCCTGGCCGGACTCCTGTCGACCGAAGCCCAGCTACCGGCTCTCGAGGATGCCCAAGCCCTGATGGCGATGCTCGAAGGATACGGCGACTACATAATGGACCGCGCCGCCACCAAGCTCCTGCCCGATCTCGACCGCCTGCGAGCGGCGATGGACGCCAGGCGGTCGGAACCGGCGCATGGCGAGCAAGGGCTCAACAAGCTGCTCGGACTCGAGCTCAAGCAAGAGCAGTACCGGCTTGGTGCGAGGTTCTGCGCAGAGGTCGAGCGACGCTGGGGCGACGACGCGCTGCACCAGGTCTGGGAGTCTCCGGACCACCTGCCGACACTTGCCGAACTAGAGGACCCGGTCGGCTGGGCGGCGCGAGTACTGCTGGAAGATGGGATCTAGCCGAGCCGTGTGGGCCGGGCGATCTCAGCACCCGCAGGTTTCGCACGGGGCCAATTGCCAATTGCCTCTTGCTACCGTTTTCCAGACACCACAGAGGAGTTCAGATGCCAATCTCCATCGGCGATGCTGCCCCGGATTTCACGCTCAAGGATCAGGACGGTAACGAGGTCTCGCTCGGCGACCTCAAGGGCCGCAAGTCGCTGATCGTCTTCATTCCGTTCCCGTTCACCGGCAACTGCGAAGGCGAGTTGTGCGACATCCGCGACAACCTGCACCAACTCGAGCGTTTCGACGCCAATGTAATCTCGATCACGTGCGACACCCGTCCTGCCAACAAGGCGTGGTCGGATTCTCAGAACTTCACGTTCCCGATCCTCTCGGATTTCTGGCCACACGGCGCCACCGCCCAGGCGTTTGGGTGTTTCAATGAGACGACAGGTAGCGCCTGGCGGGCTACTTATGTCCTCGACGCAGACGGAATCGTGCGCGACATCATCGCCACGGACTCTTTGACCGTCCGGCGCTCGGTGGCCGATTACCCGAAGGCTCTGGAAGCGATCGACGGCTGAGCAGTTCCTAGCCGAACAAACCTCTCCAGAACCTGACGAAGAAGTTCGGCTTGCCCGGGGCAGGCAGAGCTTCGAGCACATCTTCCTGGAGATCGAGCGGAAGATCGCCGACCAGAACGATTCCACCAGACCTGGTCTCCCAGGCGAGGATCACCTGTCCTGGATAGAACTGTCGCTGGTACTCGCCGCCCCGCATCTTCACGACCGGTGCATCGGCGAGTTCTGGAACCTCGATGGCGCGCTCCGACACGAACACCGTGAACGAGAAGATCCCATCTGCGTAGTAGCCATTCGTCACGCCCGCGGCCGGACCTTCGGAAACCTCGGTCAAGGAGAACCCGGCGATTTCCTTCGGGAAGGCATCGGCGTCCACTACGCCCGCTTCGCTCGATCCAGGTCGGGTCGTGAGGCCGGCGAGCAGGTCGTCCGGGATGACGGGCGTCTTCGGATCGAAGCTCAAGAACCGACTCGAGCAGTAGGTCGAGCCGTCGGCGTTGTGAACGTCTGAGGCGAGCAACGCCCCCGACGATTGATCGAAGAACAATCCAACCCGCACGAGGTCGTCCTCGACTACATCGACCACCGTCACCGGACGGCTCAAGAATCGATCCCGACCCGATACTTCGACGCGGTATTGGTCTCCGAGCACCCAGTTGTCGCCGTGGTAGACCCGGGTGACCCCTATTGCGCCTTCGCCGTCCTCGACCACGCGCACCCCATTGGCCTGACGCACAACGGTGAGTTCCGAGACAACGCCGTCGGGCGTGTAGCAGACAACGCTTTCCTCACCACTGAACTCGGCAGCCGACTGTTGTTCGAGATACGGGGTGAGATCATCCAGCGCCAAGGCTGGCCCGGCTCCGATCACCATGGCGACGATGAGAAGGAAGACAAAAGCGCCGCGTCTCATTCGGCGCCTCCGATCGGCAGGGAAACAGCCGGAACGGCCTTGCCGGGTGTCAGCAGCGGATCGAGTTGCGACCGGTTGTTGTGCTCGAGGCTGATCTCATTGAAGGTGATCGGCACCGTCGGTTCCGGCGTCACGAAGGTGGCGACACCAACGAAGACCGCAACGGTGGCCGCTGCCGCCGCCATCCATACCCGCGGCCGCCGAACCAATGGAATCACCACGTCAACGTCACCGCCGTTGAGGAGTCCGGCGGGGAGATCGAGTACCGGCAACGAACGGAGTGCCGATCGCGCCAGGTGGAGGTCGGCGAGTTCCGTCTGGCAGGTGGCGCAATCGCCGATATGCGACGTGACGAGATTTCGCTCGCTTTCCGTGACTTCACCGTCGAGGTAGGCGGAGAGGAGTTCGCCTAGATGGGTCATCCCAGAGCCTCCCTCAGCATCTTCCGGCCCCTGTGAATCCGGCTGCGCACCGTGCCGACCGGCACGGCGGAGGCGAGGGCGATCTCATCGTACGAGAGGCCGATTACATCACACATCACGACGGCCTCCCGGAAGTCGTACGGCAGACCGAGCAAGGCCTTCTGCATATCATCCCCAAGGCGAAGGGAGGCGAGCACGTCGTCGGGCGACGGTGTGCTGATTGCCGCGAAACGATCGAGTTCGTCCGGCAGAGCCGAGATTGGGCGCCGGTTCTTGCGGCGAACGTCATCGAGGAAAGCGTTGCGGGTGATACGCCAGAGCCAGCCCTCGAAGGATCCGGGCTGATAGCCGGCAAGTCCGCGTCTGACGCGCAGAAGCACTTCCTGAGCGAGATCGGCAGCATCATCCGGGTTTCCGGTGAGCCGATATGCGAAGTTGTAGATCTTCCGGCCATGAGTCCGGGCCACCTCTTCCCAGCTGAGAGGAACGTCTTCAGGCACGTGTGCCTACCCGAAGAACGCCGGATGGCAAGATTGAGTTCCTAGGTATCAGTGTGTTCTTCAGGCGAGTTCTCATCGACACCCGCCTCGAGGCCCTTCCTGAACTCCTTTGCCGACGCACCGAGCGAACGGGCAAGGTCGGGGAGCTTCCGAGCCCCGAAGAGGAGCAGGACGATCGCCAAGATTATGAGTAACTCGGTTGGCTTGAGTCCAAACATGGATATCTCCCTTTACCCGCATCATAACCCTCGTTGCCGAACAAACCTTCGAGGTTGAGACGCACAAAGCGTTTGAGCGGTTCCCTGGTGAGTCCTCGATCGATCGCCGCTGAGTCGGTTCTGGGTTTTGGGTTATAGGTCCTAACGCGGCCTGGAGCTACTCAGAACTCAGAACGTAGAACCTAAAACGGGAGTAGCCAATCAGAGATTGGCTACTCGAGCGCCATCGAATCAACGAACTTCTGCAGCCGCTCGCGGGTGATGAACCGGCAACGGGGATCCCGGCGCTCCCGTTCGTAGACCTCGAAGGGGCCGAACTTGTCCGTAACGAGAAGAGCCCGGTCGGTCTTGGCTCCAGCTACTTCGGCGACGAACCGGCTGATGACACCGCCTTCGAGCTCGGGGTAGCCGCCTTCTTCGTGAGGGACCTGGCGAATGAACGTCCGGACCCCGGCCTTCTCGGCAATGAATGTGTCGTCGTTCACGCCAGGAGAGAGGCGATAGCCGAACATCGTGAGCATGGCCCGCACCAGGTCTCCAGCCTGCATCGTCGCCGGGTCGATACCCTGGGCGCGCAAGCCGAGATCGACCGCCCTCGGGAGCCGAAGCTCCGATCCGATTGGAGCCAGGAGATCCGATGCCTTCGTGTCGGCCAGGGACGGGATGTTTTCGGGCTTCTCGCCTGAAAACTCTTCTTCGAGCGGATCGTAGGCAATGTGGCCGAATGAGAATGCCGGCGGTGCGACCGAGGGAGGCGGGAGGACGCCCGGTTCCGGGAGATTGATTGCCCCCACCCGACGTGGCTCACCGTTGCGCCCTGCCATCGCCACGACCTTGGTGACCATGTCGATCGGCAGCGTGTGTCGCTTCTCACGGACGACCTCAATCGACTCGTGGAGCAGCAGTTCTTTCAGTACTTCGTCGACGTCGCCCTCCGGAAGCGGAACATCGAAGGTCACGGTGGCGACCTCGCCGCGAACGTGGAATTCGGCGACGTGTGGGCGGGGGTGCTCGACGTCGATCTCGGCTTGTGGCGCCTTGTTCTCGCCGGTTATCCCGTATTCCTTTTTCAGGAGTTCACGACGGTTGCGCAACATGATCGACACCACGACCAGCACGACCGCAACGACAATGAGGAAGATGCCACCTGCCTTCACGTCGACCTTTCTTGTAGCTATCTAGACCTGGATACTAGAAGAGGGCGAGGGAACCACCGGGTGTAGCCCAAGGTCCCAGGTTTTGGGTTGGTAGGTTCCAAGTAAAACCCAGAACCTCAAAACCCGGAACCTGTTGCCCTAGACCGCTTCGCGACGGCGGGCTGCTATCGAGCGTTCTTTACGGATCTTCCGCCGCTCACGCTCCGACAGACCGCCCCAGATCCCGAACTTCTCCCCGCTCACAATGGCGAACTCCAGGCATTCAACCCGGACTTCGCAGGCCATGCATATGGATTTCGCTTTGCGCGTCGATGCGCCGCGTTCTGGAAAGAACAGATCGGCATCGGCACCGCGGCAACTGGAGAAGTCCTGCCAGGCGAGATCGTCGACCGCGAGTGCTTCAATAAGTGTGCGTTGCAACAATGAACCCTTACACCCGTGTAGTTACATCTTTGTCATCATCGTTGTCGGCGCGCGCGCTGTCAAGACGGATCTATGGGGCGTACGCACTATTCCTACTTGGGAGTCGTTGGGTAGATGGGGCGTCGTGCCCCGGAGGCAATTGGCGATTGGCAATTGGCCCCAGGGCCGCAGGCACTCGCGGCCCCACTTCATCCACGCACAACCTAAAACCTAAAACCCAAAACCTCTGGCTGCTGGCGGCGGGCGACCGCCCGCCGCCCGAATGTGACCAATGGCCCCACAGCCCCGTGCCACAGCCCCCGCCCTTCCCTTCTAGGCTGTAATGCCATCAGCTAGAACCACCGAGGAGGCGCAGTGACTGCGACCGGCACGCCGACCAAGAAGGGGCCGCGTCCCTTCCTGGTTGAGTTCTACAGCTCGGCCGTCGGCAAGAAGTGGGTCATGGCCGTCACGGGGATCATCATCCTCGGGTACGTCTTCGTTCACATGTTCGGGAACTTGAAGATCTACCTCGGAGCAGATGATCTGGGCGTGTACGCCATCGACCATTACGGCGAGTGGCTCAGAGAACTCGGAGAACCATTGCTGCCGAAGACCGCATTCCTGTGGATCTTCCGGGCGGTGATGACGGTCTCGATCGTTCTCCACATCCATGCCGCCTACGCACTGACGATCATCAATCGAAAAGCACGACCACAGAAGTACCAGGCGCCCCGCGAGTATCTCGTGGCGAACTACGCGTCTCGAACGATGCGCTGGTCGGGCGTCATCATCCTGGCGTTCATCCTCTTCCACCTCGCCGATCTCACGATCGGCTCGACCAACCCCGATTTCATCACCGGAGAGATCCGCCACAACATGCTGGCAAGCTTCACGCAACCGGCAGTGGCGATCTTCTACATCGTCGCCAACATCCTGGTCGGCGTCCACATCTTCCACGGCGCCTGGAGTTTGTTCCAGAGCCTCGGGTGGAACAATCCGCGGTTCAATCCGTGGCGGAAATGGTTCGCGGCGGCGTTCGCCGGAGTCGTAATCATCGGGAACGTGAGCTTCCCGCTTTCGATCTGGGCCGGCTGGGTCGGTTAGAAGGGGATGCAGAGATGAGCAATATCGTTCTCGACGCAAAGGTCCCCGAGGGGCCGCTCGAAGAGAAATGGTCGAATGCCCGCTTCGATTTGAAGCTGGTCAACCCGGCCAACAAACGCAAGTACGAAGTAGTGATCATCGGCTCCGGCCTGGCCGGAGCCAGCGCCGCAGCCACGCTCGGCGAACTCGGCTACAACGTGACGATGATCACGTACCACGACTCGCCCCGGCGAGCCCACTCGATCGCCGCCCAGGGTGGGATCAACGCCGCCAAGAACTACCACAACGACGGGGATTCAGTCTTCCGCCTCTTCTACGACACGATCAAGGGTGGTGACTACCGCTCCCGTGAGGCCAATGTGTACCGCCTGGCGGAGGTCTCAAACGAGATCATCGACCAGACGGCGGCGCAGGGCGTTCCCTACGGACGTGAGTACGGAGGACTGCTGGACAACCGGTCATTCGGTGGTGCGCAGGTCTCACGCACGTTCTACAGCCGGGGGGCCACCGGTCAGCAACTGCTGCTTGGCGCCTACCAGGCGATGGCCCGCCAGATCGAGTTGGGCAAGGTCAAGCTCTACAACCGGATGGAGATGCTCGACGTCGTTGTCCACGAGGGCAAAGCGGTCGGTGTGGTCGCTCGAGATCTGGTGACGGGCGAGATCCGTTCGTTCTCCGGGCACGCGGTCGTGCTGGCGACCGGTGGCTACGCCAATGCTTACTACCTGTCGACGATGGCGATGATGTGCAACGGCACCGCCGTGTGGCGTGCTCACAAGCACGGGGCGTTGTTCGCCAACCCGTCGTTCACCCAGATCCATCCGACGGCGATCCCGGCTTCGGAGGAGTTCCAATCGAAGCTGACCCTCATGTCGGAGTCGCTGCGCAACGACGGACGCATCTGGGTACCGAAAGACAAGAACGAGGCCCGCTCCCCCGATCAGATCCCCGAAGCCGACCGCGACTACTTCCTCGAGCGCCGCTATCCCGCCTTCGGCAACCTCGTCCCGCGCGACGTGGCCAGCCGGGCGGCCAAGGTCATGTTCGACGAGGGCTACGGAGTTGGACCACTCAAGAACGGCGTCTACCTCGACTTCGCAGAAGCGATCGGTCGCCTCGGCAAGGATGTCATCGAGCAACGCTACGGCAATCTCTTTGAGATGTATGAGCGCATCACAGACGAGAACCCGTACAAGGTGCCGATGCGGATCTACCCGGCCCCCCATTACACGATGGGGGGGTTGTGGGTGGACTACAACCTGATGACGACGATTCCGGGACTCTATGCAATCGGCGAAGCAAACTTCTCCGACCACGGCGGCAACCGCCTGGGTGCTTCCGCCCTGATGCAGGGTTTGGCGGACGGATACTTCGTGTTGCCCAACACGATCGGCGACTATCTGTCCGACCAGTTGGGTACCGATCCGGTTCCGACCGACCACGCCGCTTTCAAGGCCGGCGAGAAGGCGGTCAAGGATCAGATCGATGAGTTGATCGCCATCAACGGCACTAGATCACCCGACTACTTCCATCGGGAGCTGGGCAAGGTGATGATTGCCGAAGTCGGCATGGCCAGGAACGAGGAGGGCTTGAAGAGAGCCATCGCCGAGATCCGGAGGCTCCGGGCGGAGTTTCACAAGGACGTCAAGGTCACCGGCACCAACGAGTCGTTCAATCAGACACTCGAAAAGGCCGGCCGGGTCGCCGACTTCCTGGAACTCGCCGAGCTGATGGCGATCGACGCCCTCAATCGTCGTGAGTCTTGCGGTGGCCACTTCCGGGAGGAGAGCCGGACCCCGGAGGGCGAGGCGCTGCGTGACGATGAGAACTACGCCTATGTAGCGGCGTGGGAGTTCAACGGGGTTGGCGAAGAACCAACCTTGCACAAGGAGCAGCTCGTGTTCGAAAACGTTGAGCTGGCGCAAAGGAGCTACAAGTAATGGACGTCACACTCAAAGTTTGGCGCCAGGACGGCCCAGAGGCGCCGGGACGATTCGAAACCTACGAAGCAACCGACATCAGCGATCACATGTCGTTCCTCGAGATGTGCGACATCGTCAACGAGAAGCTCGTTGAGAGGGGCATTGAACCGTTCTCGATCGACTCTGACTGCCGCGAAGGAATATGCGGCATGTGCGGAATCATGATCAACGGTCACCCGCACGGTGATCAGCTGGGGACGGCCACGTGTCAGCTGCACATGCGGAAGTTCAAGGACGGCGACGAGATCGTCCTCGAACCGTGGAAGGCCACCGGCTTCCCGGTCATTCGCGACCTGGTCGTGGATCGCAGTTCATTCGACCGGATCATCGAAGCCGGCGGCTACATCACGGTACCGACCGGATCGGCCCCGGACGCCAACATGGTCCCGGTACCGAAAGCGGTAGCCGACATCGCCTTCGACGCGGCGGCCTGCATCGGCTGTGGCGCCTGCGTGGCGGCCTGCCCGAACAGCGCCGCCCAGTTGTTCACCTCGGCCAAGCTGGCCCAACTGAACATGGTCCCGCAAGGTCAGCCGGAACGCTACGACCGCGTCGTGAGCATGGTGGACACGATGGAGGAGTTCTTCGGCTCCTGCACGAACCACGGAGAGTGCGAAGCAGCCTGCCCGAAGTCGATCACGATCGACTTCATCGCCATGATGAACAAGGACTACATCAAAGCGAAGTTCAAGAACCGGCGCTTGCTCGGCCAGAAGGCATAGGCGAACGCCCTCGGTCCCCCCGGAGGGGGGAAGGTACCGCAGCGGCTATTGCCGCTGGGGTAGGGGGGCTTGCTTTGCCGACCGGCGGTGGGCCATAGGCATTGAGCCGTGGGCACACAAGGGAGAGGGCAAACTCGCTTTTCGCGTTCCTCCCCCGCAGACGCGGGGGAGGTGGTTTCGCCGAAAGGCGAAAGCGGAGGGGGCAGAACCCGCTTTTCGCGTTCCTCCCCGCAGGTGCGGGGGAGGTGGCCTGCCGCCGGGCGGCAGGACGGAGAGGGCAAACCCACTTCTTTGCGTTCCTCCCCGCAGGTGCGGGGGAGGTGGCCTGCCGCCGGGCGGCAGGACGGAGGGGGCAAACCCGCGACTAGCTACCCGCGACGAGCAACAATCTCCCATTGAATAATCCCACTCTAAGTGGTAACCTGAATACCTGGCGTGGTAGACGCGCTAGGCTGGGGCGAGGCCGGCGAGGGCGTTGCTACAAACGCGAGCGGAGCATGATATGGCCGAGACGACAACGCATCTGGGGACGCACGACCGTCGATTTCTCTATTCCGGTTCCGCTCGACACTTGCCTAGAATGCACTCAGTGAGATTTTTAAGCGCGCCGCGCTCGAGCGAAGATTGCCGGGGGAGGCTGTAGACATGATCGGTTGGTTCAACAGACGCCTGAGGAAAGACCGTGAAGACGGTGCCGCCTTGGTGGAATTCGCAATAGTCCTCCCATTTCTCATGCTGCTGCTGATGGGAATGATTGAGTTTGGCTGGGCATTCGGCAACAACCTCGATGTCCGCCACGGGGCCCGAGAGGCAGCGCGCCTGGCAGCGGTCAACTTCGGCAGCGTCGCGGCGATGGGAGCATCGACGTGCGACTCGATGGACTTCTCGGACGGTCAGGTCATCACTTTCAGCCTGCTTGGAACCGCCGAAGTCGGACAACTCGCCCGTGTCTCTGTCGTGCTCTCTCCCTATACCTCCCTCTCAGGATTCCTCGATTGGGCGATGCCGGCTGCCTTATCAACCACGGTGGAGATCCGCCTTGAACAGAAGGCGACCTGGGCGTCTGGAGGAACGTACACATGCACTCCCTAGCTCGTGCAACTCAAGACGATCGAGGCGCCACAGCCATTCTTGTCGCGGCTTCGATGGTGGTTCTGGTGGGCTTTGCCGCTCTCGTAATTGACATCGGGGCCGGCCTCAACGAGCGCCGCCAGGATCAGACCGCAGCTGATGTTGCAGTGATGGCAGGTGCCCTCGAACTGGCCGGGACCGAGGACGACATCATCGCCCAGGTCAAGGACATCGCCAACAAGAACGTAAGGGCAACTATCAGCAATGCCGACTGGCTTGCATGCACCAATCCGCTCATGGACAGCTACGGGCCGGACTTCTCTGCACTCACGGATTCCTCCGGTAACTCCTACCCATGCATTTCGGCCGCCAACAACGGGTATCTGCAGGTGAAGATCCCCGTGCAGACGATCGACACGACGTTCGGTCGAATACTGGGCATCAATCAACTCACAACGGATGCTTTCGCCATCGCCGACGTTGCTCCAACCGAAGGGGGGGGAATTCTTCCGTTCGGCCTAACCAGCGAATCGACCGCCGGACTGCAATGTCTGCGGACCGGGCCTCCGGGAAACGTAGTGCCGCCCTGCGACACTGCACCTCCTCAAACTGGTAACTTTTTCATAGTCGATAGCCCGCTTTTCGGAAACGACGAGATGGGCATCGACGACATAGGCACGACTCGCCGCTGCTCCGGTCTTAATCAAAGCCGCTACTCCACCAACCTAGCGCTTGGACTCGATCACTTCGTAGAGATCCATGGGACTAACCCACTTCGACCCGACGAATGCGATGAGATCCTTCCCCCGAATCAACTCTGGGTTCAACCAGGTGACGGCTTTGCTATCGAGCCCGGGCTCATCAGCAACAGCACATACGCTGGACTCCCATCGCGGCTCCAGCAAGGCACGAATCCCAAGAGAAGTATCCGGGACGGTGCCGTAAGCCTGAATCTCGACAATCGGCCGCTGTGGGATTACCTAAGGGGGGGCGGTTCCGAGTGCAATGCCAGCAAGTTCAATGCCTCAAATACTGCGCTTCAGAAACAAGCGAACATGTCAACCTGCCTTCAAAGCGGCAATCCCACGTTTGATTCCACTATCAAGTACTCACCTCGTCTAGTGCAGGTTCCGAGATTCGAGGAAGCGACGTGGCCAACCGGAACAGGACTCCGAACCATCCTCACGTTCGAGGGTGTTTTCTTGCATGGGCTGTACTTCAACTGCGACGGCACCACTTGTGGGGTGGAATTCTATCCGGGTGAAGATGTGACCGAATTGTGCGAAGGGGCAGGCCCGTTCAACTGCAAGACAATAAGTGTCACGCAGGTCACAAGTTTCTTGATACCAGCGGCCAACATCCCTGCCGGGACATTTCCAAACAACGGGCCGAGCGGAAGCCTCAATGTGGCGGAAGCGAAGCTCTGGCGCTAACCGAGTCGGGCGCCCGCGACTTCTGGACCCTTGCTACCCTTCGGTAGATTCGCCGAAAAGGAGTAGTCAGATATGGCCGTCAAGTTCCTCACTGAAGACTGGGTCGCCGCCCTCAACGCAGCCCTCAATGCCCACGATGGGTTCAAGAGCGCCGCCGCCGGCATCAGTCTTGCTTTCCAGTTCAATGTGACCGACGTGCCCGAAGGCGCCGTCGAGAACTACTACCTCAAGATCGACAACGGCGCACCCACAGCCAGTTCGGGCGAGGTCGAAGGCTCCGACGTTGGCATCACGAGCAACTACGAGACCTCCGCCGAAATCGCCAAAGGCGAGCTGAACACGCAGACGGCGTTTATGACCGGCAAGCTCAAAGTCACCGGCAACCTGGCCAAGCTCATGATGCACCAGAACGTCATCCAGCAGTGGGGCGCAGCCACCGCCGCCATGGAAGTCGAGTATTAAGAGAGTCGCGGGTCGCGAGTTTCTCGTCGCGAGTTGTTCGTTGGGGCCGGCCTGGTCGCCCCCGATGCAATTGCCCCCTCCGCTGCTCGCCTGCCGGCGACCACCACCTTCCCCGGCTCAAACGCCGGGAGAGGAACGCGCGGAGAGACCTCACGCCACTTCCGCACTTCTCCCCCACCGCCCCCTCCGCTGAGACGCCGGGAGAAGGGACAAAACGGGGCGGCCCGCGCGGACCGCCCCGTTCGTCTCAGAACCTAGTGGTCTGTCTGCTATTTGATGACCGGGGTAGGCAGTGCCACGAACCCTGCCACAGCGGGGATCGTCCGGCAGGAGACCAAGTCACCAAATCCGCGACGGACCACTAGAACTCAAAACCTAGAACCTGCGGGTCCTACTTGCGGCGCTTGGCCACCTCTTCTTTGACCGCGGTGCCGGCCTTGAACTTCGGAACGAACTTGGTCTTGATGCGGATCGACTCGCCCGTTGCCGGGTTGAGGCCTTTGCGTCCCGGACGTTTGTCCGAGAAGAAACTTCCGAAACCGGCGATCTGGACGCGATCACCCTTCTTCATCGAAGCGGTGATCTCACCGAAGACCGTGTCGACCGCCGCCTTGGCGGCGACCTTCGTGATATCTGCCTCTTTGGCCACCTTGTCGATCAACTCACCTTTGTTCATGTGTCTGCCTCCAGACATTGAGGGGTAACTACAACTTTGTAAGTATAAGCAGGGTTGCTGGTCGCGAGTTCCCGGGTCCCCGACACGGACTGCCACCGCGGTTCTACGTTTTGGGTTCCAGGTTCTTTGTTGTTGCCACGCTGCGTTCGAGAGATGTCAGCATTCTTCGCAGCCGGTCGGCCTTGCCGGCCGAACTCCGGTGGGCGGTCACGCCCAGTTAACCAGATCACGGGTAAACACACCTCGAGGGTCGGATAATGAGCGAGTTTCCAAACGTCGAGTTTCCGATAGTCCTGCACAACAGCCTCCTGAGCAATGCTTCGCGCATCTTCTCAGGAGACAGGTCCTCAGAACCCACAACCCAGAACTCAGAACGGCGGCGGCAGCGCAGCAGTTTCCTAGCTGTAATCCACGTTGTGCAACTCGGCCACGTTAGCGGCTACCGCGTCTGCAGCCTCGTGCAGGGCAGCCATTTCGGTTTCGGTCAGCGGCAACTCGACGATTTCTTCGACGCCGTTGGCGCCCAGTTTGGCCGGAACGCCCAGGTAGCCGTGGACGACGCCGTATTCGCCGCTCGTGTAGGCGCACACCGGCAACACGGCACCGGAGTCCGTCAGGATCGCCTCGACCATCGCAGCCGCCGCCGACGACGGCGCGTAGTAGGCGCTGCCCGTCTTCAGGAGTCCAACGATCTCGGCGCCGCCCTTGCGGGTGCGGTCGATCAAGGCCTCGATCTGCTCCTCCGAGAACACCTCTTCGAGCGACTTGCCGCCCACCTTGCACTGCGAAGGCACGGGGACCATCGTCGGTCCGTGGCTACCAAGCGTCAACGCTTCGACATCAAAGATATCCACGTCTGCCATCTCGCTGATGAAGTGTGCAAGCCGCGAACTGTCGAGGATGCCGGCTTGACCCATCACCTTGTTCTTCGGCAGGCCGGAGACCTCGGCGGCCAGGGTCGTCATGTGATCGAGTGGGTTGGTCACCACTACCAAGATGGCATCCGGGGAGTACTTCATGATCTGTTCGGTGACGCTCTTCACCACTTTGGCGTTGACCGTCAGGAGGTCCATTCTGCTCATGCCGGGCTTGCGCGGCGACCCGGCCGTGATGACGACCACCTCGCTACCTGCTGTATCCGCATAGTCGTTCGTACCCACGACCAGCGTCCGGTACTTCTCGACCGGGCGGGCCTGGTTCATGTCCAGCGCCAGGCCCTGTGGGGTACCTTCGAGGATATCGGTCATGACCACCTGATCAACCAGGTCCATTCTGGCGATCTTCTCCGCGGTCGTTGACCCGTACTTCCCGGCGCCGACAACTGTTGTTTTGCGCACGTTTCTCCTCCGATGGGGTCGGTCCCCCAAGCGTACGTGATCAACCACTCCCCCGCCCCGGGTCCTTCGGATGCTATGAAGGGGACGTGCGACCCACCTCTGTGATCACCTCGATGCTCCTGCTGGCCCTCCTCGCCGGTTGCGCGGCGACCAACCCGACGACAATCCCGGTGAAAACGACCACAACCGGGGCGGCAGCCGTCGACCTCAACGACCCGGCGACCCAGGCGGCCCTGGGCTCACCACCACCTGATGGGGTCGTCTGGGAACGGTCCGTCGGTGACCTGACCGTCCTCGGACTCACCGCCGCCGCCGACCCCGGGGAGATGACCCTGCTGACCACCGCTCTGACCGACGTCCCCGCACCTCTGCTGGCGCACGGCACCCCCAGGTTCCTGGTGAGGGTCGCAGACATCGCCGGCGCCGAAACTCTCACTTCTGCCGTGACCCTGACGCTCGGACCCGATATCTACCTACTGGATCGCACGTTCACGGGCCGGGACCGGCCCATCTCCCGCCTCGACCTGACCTATGCCCTTGCCCACGAACTTGCTCACGTTGCGCAGTGGTTCTCCCTCGACGACGACTACGTACGCGGCGCCACCGCCGGCCGGATATCGAACATACAGCTCGACGCTGGATCGAGCGTCGTACGCGACTTCGCGACCGCCGTCGACTGGATCGATGAGTCCCAGGATGCAGACCAACCCGACTGGCAACCCACCGGGGGACCCGCCCCCACCGCATATGCGGGGACCAATCCGGTCGAGGACCTCGCCGAATCCGTGGCACTCGTCACCGTCGGCCGAGGCAACTGGATCGATCAGACGCGCCTCGACTGGATCACCAACTGGCTCGGAGTGTCCGAGGAGGATCTGTCGGCGGGAAATCCGTGGGTACCGGCCGGCTCGGAGGAGGTTCTGCCGACCAATCCCCTCTTCGACGAATCGCTGGCCGCCGACCTGGCCGAGAGTATGGGTGCCGTACACATCGAGCCTGCCTCGTTCGTCTTGCCCCCCACCGACGGCCCAACCCTTGTCGGTGAGATCCAGCAACAGCTCGGGGAGCGTGGCCTCGCAGGCACATTCGGATCCGTAGCGGCCGAGGGCTTCCCCAGGTACAGGGGAACATTCGCTGGCGACGACGGGGTCGTGTTCCTCGTTGAGCTGTGGGATCTCACTCTGGCCGCCGAGGGAGAGGAGGCCGTGCTGACTTACGTCGCCATATGGTGACCCGCTACCGTATGCGGATGCGTACACCACCAAGAATGATGCCCGCCCTCGTCACGCCGTTCACCGGCAACGGCAACCTCAACCTCAACGCTCACGCCGCCAACCTCACGGCCCTCAGCGAACGCGGAATCACCGGGTTCCTCATCGGTGGCTCGACCGGCGAGGGACCATATCTCGAGAACGGCGAACGCCGGACCCTGTTGGAGACCGCCCGGACGACGCTGGGCAGCACACCGTTCCTCATCGCGGGCATCGTGTCGGAGTCCCTGCGAGGCGCACTGCGCCAGATCGATGAGGCTGCCGACGGCGGCGCCGACGCGGTCCTCGTCCTCACCCCCACCACACTGACCCGCGGACGCGACGAGTACGTAGAGGGCTTCTTCAAGGATGTCGCCAAAGCTTCGGCGCTGCCGGTGCTTATCTATTCGGTGCCCCTCTACAGCGCCTACGAACCGCCGATCCAGGTCTTCGCCAGGATTGCCGCCCTCGACAACGTCGTCGGCATGAAGGATTCGGGTGGGAATCCTGCCCGCAAGGCTCAGATCATCGAGGCGACCGGCGACGACTTCGTGCTCTTCGCAGGTTCATCGAAAGCCATCGCCCTCTCCGTCACCGCCGGCGCCTACGGGTCGATCACCGCCTCAGGCAACTATGCGCCCGAACTCGTACAAGGGCTGGTGCGGAAAGCTCGACGGTCTGCCACCTCGGCAACAGAAGCCCAGGCACAACTCACCAAACTCAGCCTCGCCGTCGAGCAGTATGGGATTCCCGGCGTGAAGGTGGCCGCCGAAGCCGCCGGTCTCACTCCAGGCTCGCCGCGCAAGCCGCTCAAGAAGCTGCCGAAACGGACGGCCACACAGGTGCGGGCCGCAATGGGCCTCTGAGCGTCGGCAAAGCCGCCGCAGTTCTAGTGGTCTGTCGCTGAAATGGCGAACCGGTGTAGTGTTGGGGGATGGTTGCTACTGCTGAAGCGTTGCGGATGTCGCCCGAGCAGCGCAGTGAACTTGAGTCGATGGCGAAGTCTCAGACGTTGGCGCACCGTCAGGTTCGTCAAGCTCGGGCCCTGCTCCTTGCGAGCGACGGCTTCGCGAACGAGGAGATCGCCCGCCGCTCGGAGGCGTCAACGAAGACGGTGCGACGATGGCGGACCCGGTTCGCTGCTGAGGGCGTGGCGTGTGTAGGCCGGATCCGGCCCGGGCGTGGCCGGCCACCCGAGATCTCCGACGAGACGATCGAAGCGATCGTTCAGGACACCCTCCATACCCTCCCCGAAGACGGGTCGACGCATTGGTCGACCCGCACGATGGGAAACCGGTTCGACGTCGGCAAAGACACCATCGCGAGGATCTGGCGGGCACGGAACATCAAGCCGTGGCTGATCGACACGTTCAAGCTCTCGAACGATCCCCACTTCGAGGAGAAACTCGTCGACGTCG